>JARBTT010000200.1 GCA_029240055.1 Anaerosinus sp. | reverse complement strand
GCCGGTATTACAACTTATTCACCATTAAGGCATTGGAAAGTTGGCCCCGGACAGAAGGTAGGGATTGTGGGCATTGGCGGTTTGGGACACATGGGGGTAAAAATTGCGAAAGCCATGGGGGCACATGTCGTTGTGATAACAACTTCTGAAAGTAAAGTGGAAGACGCCAAACGTTTAGGTGCTGACGAAGTCATTTTGTCAACAGATCAGGAACAGATGAAAAACAATGCCGGCACTTTACATTTTATTTTGGATTGTGTCTCTGCGCAACACGATATCAACGCCTACTTGAGCTTATTGAAACGCGATGGGTCACTTACGCTTGTGGGAGCTCCGGAACATCCCCTTCCAGTAGCCCCATTTAGCTTAATCCCTGCCCGTAAGAGTTTCGCAGGATCAATGATCGGTGGGATTGCCGAAACCCAAGAAATGTTGGATTTCTGCGGAAAGCATAACATCACTTCAGATATAGAACTTATATGCATGCAGGATATTAACCAAGCGTATGATAGGTTGCTAAAGAGTGATGTAAAATATCGTTTTGTGATTGATATGGAAAGCTTAAAAAACTAACAAATTAAGGCAAAGCTGAACCGAAGGAAAACACTGCTAGTTACTGTAGGCTTGGCTTTGTCCGATTAATCTAATTTCTAAAATTGTTTTTGGTGTCATTCAATTAAATTGATTAGACGCGTAGGTATCTGATGAGTTACCGCTATTTTTATGGAAGAAAGTAAAGTGGTTGTGTTTTGGTTCCGTAGGGATCTTCGTTTGGAAGACAATGCAGGATTAACCCGGGCTTTGGCAACAGGACTCCCTGTGCTGCCGGTTTTTATATTTGATGAAGATATTTTACAGCAATTGGAAGATGAATCAGATCGACGTGTAGATTATATCCATCAGGCACTGCTGGCGATAAACAACGAATTAAAGGTGTTTGGAGCGGCTTTGAACACTTTCTATGGAAGCCCTTTGACAATTTATAAGGAGCTACGTGAGAAATACAGGATCCATGAAATCTATTGTAATAGAGATTACGAACCTAAAGCAATCCAAAGAGACCGAGAGATCTTTGAATTTTTTAAACTAGCGGGGATTCCGTTTAAAGCAGTGAAAGATCAAGTTATTTTTGATAAAAATGAGCTGTTGAAAAATGATGGTACACCTTATACCGTTTATACACCTTATGCGAAAAAGTGGCGGGAAAAATTAACGACCAAAGATTCTCAGCCCATAGATTATAAAGGGGGGCTTTTTGTACAGCAGGCTTATACGCCAATAATTTCGCTTGGAAAAATTGGGTTTAAAAAGACAGATTTGATTTTCCATCAACCACAATTAAGGGCAGATATTATTAATAACTACGATAAATATCGTGATTATCCTGCCTTAGCTGGTACTACGAATCTTGGTATTGCCCTTCGCTTTGGTACGATTAGTATTCGTCAGTGTGTCACCTTTGCGAGACAGCATAATGAGGTATGGCTGTCGGAACTCATCTGGCGTGATTTTTTTATGCAAATCTTATATCATTTTCCAAATGTTGTCAGCGAATCATTTAAAAAGAAATATGATGGTATTCAGTGGCGCAATAATGAAGCGGAATTTGAACGATGGTGTAAGGGCGAAACGGGCTATCCTTTGGTCGACGCGGGAATGCGGCAATTAAATAGTACTGGTTATATGCATAATCGCGTACGCATGGTAGCGGCTAGTTTTTTATGTAAACATTTGTTGATTGATTGGCGATGGGGGGAAGCTTATTTTGCACAAAAACTTAATGATTATGATTTGTCTGCGAATAACGGCAATTGGCAATGGGCAGCGGGTTGCGGTTGTGATGCGGCGCCGTATTTTAGGGTATTCAACCCAATTATTCAAGCCGAAAAATTCGATAAAAAGCAAGAATATAGTAGACAATGGATTCCCGAACTGGGGAGTGCAGCTTATCCCGAACCGATGGTAGCGCATTCTTTTGCTAGAGAACGTGCGCTAAAGGCCTATTCCGCAGCATTGGGATAAACGATGACTTAGGATAATCCAATCCCAGCTTAAATGATCGGTTCAGCTGGGATCGGACTCCTTAGGATTAGATTTTTATTGCTCCAAAAAATCGGCAACAAATTTGTCGAATGCCTGTGGGTTTTCTGCTTGTACCCAGTGTCCGGCATTTGGTACCGTTTTAAAACTGACATCTGGAAATTGCTCCTTGATTTTAACTTTATCTTCCGGAAGAATGTAGCGCGATTTTTCGCCCGCTAGAAATAGAGTAGGACCAGCATAAATACCAGCCTTTACACTTATTGTAATAAAATCCGCATATTTTTGCTGTAGAATATCCAGATTGAAGCGCCAACCTAATTTACGGTCTTCTTTAATATACACGTTTTTTAGCAAAAATTGAATGACCCCCGGATCATCAAGATAGGTTTCGAGTTTTGTCTGTACATCTTTCCTATTGTCCATATGATTCATATCAATTGCACAAAGTGCGTTGAAGATATCTTCGTGATGTGGCGGGTATGCTTTAGGAGCAATATCGGCAATAATCAGCTTTTCAACCTGTTCGGGATGATCAATAGCAAATTGCATGGCAACCTTGCCACCAAGAGAGTGGCCTAATAAGAGGACTTTTTTCGAGTCAATCGAAGCTATATAAACGCTTAAATCCTCGACCATATCCTCAATCGACATCCCATTACTGTGAAAACTTCGACCGTGATTACGTAGGTCAAGTAAATGTATCTGTCTTTTTTCTCCAAAACTCCTGCCAAACGATCCCCAGTTGTCCGCCATACCAAAAAGGCCATGCATAACCACAAGTGGTGTTCCGCCGTTTTCTGCTCCGTATATTTTGCTCTGTAGTATCTGTTTCACGATATCTCTTTCTTTTAATCGAATCAATGTCACCCTCAAAAGGCGATTCCTACGGCTAAGATAGCTAAAACATCTCGCCTTATCAAAATGGTAGTGTTGACGATTTATTTGGTAGCAGTTTCCATTCTTGACAAGCTAATTTTGTAGTAACGAAAACATAATCATATATAACGCATGAATACTACAGCATTAATTGTCATAGACATTCAAAATGAATATTTTGAAAATGGCGGAATGGAACTTGTAAACCCTATTGCCGCAAGTTTAAATGCACGAAAAATAATCAGTCATTTTCGGGACAAAAAAGCACCGGTTATCCATATTCAGCATATCTCTCCGGACCCCGCGAAAATACCATTTTTTATTGCGGGGACAGCCGCTTCCGAGATCCACACAAATGTCCGACCGCAATCACAAGAAAAAGTAATCCAGAAACATTTCCCAAACAGTTTTCGGGAAACCGAACTTTTTGATTACCTGAAAGCAAATCACATTACAGAACTTGTCGTTGTCGGTATGATGACGCATATGTGTATAGATGCAACGACTCGGGCTGCAGTTGATTTTGGTTTTCAATGTACCATAATAGGCGATGCATGTGCAACGCGTGATCTTGAAATGAATGGTGTTGCCGTAAAAGCTGATGACGTACAATTGGCCTTTCTTGCTGCATTGGCATTCTTCTACGCAGAGATTCAGACGACTGAAACTTTTTTAGTGCAAAACTAGGAAATTTAGGACTGATAGTATATAGCAATTCAGCCAGCTGTAACAGTAACTCAGGCCAACGGGAACTGAGAATTTATCTCAGTTCCTCTATAAATATACTGATCGTCTTGCCCGTCTGAGCCTTAAAAAAGCGCATCAGGTGGTTAGGTTCCGAAAAATTGAGTTCAAAGGCAATTTCGTTAATAGACTTGTTTGAATGTATTAATAGTTCCTGCACTTCAACTAGCAAGCGTTGTTTGAGCAGGTGCGCTGCCGTTGTGTTAAATTGAGCTTTAACCGCATGATTCAGTGTAATGCGACTGATACCCATCAGGGCAGTATACTCATGAACGCGTTGTTTCTTTTGAATATGTTGTTCAAGTAGCTTCTTAAATTGATAAGCAAAATTATTCTCTGCTTTTTGTGAAGAAAGCCCGTTTAACCTGGCGTACTTTCGATTCAAGGTCTGCAATAGATAATAAAGTAAAGAGCGAATAATATGTGCGCTGTCTGCTTGTGTCTGAATAAGTTCCGATTTGATCTCCGTGAGCAGCTCACAAAATTTAGCCATATGCACATCGTCAGCCTCTATTTTAGCCGTATGGTTTAATTGATAAAAATAAAGCAGTCTATAGGTAAAAAGTTTATCAGCAAAAAAATCATTGAGAAAATCTTCCTGAAAGATCAATGTCGTGAATTCCAGATGTATAGGATCCAGCTCCCAAGTATGTTTCTGAAAGGCTGAAATAAAGATAATATTGTTGTCCGTTAAGTCGATTATTTTCTGACTCAATCGCAAACGCCCTTTCGCTTTTTTAAAAAATAGAATTTCAAAAAAGTCTTTGTGATAGGTCTCGCCGTGCGTATAGTCTGTCTCTTTTTGGGTTAGTACATTTATTAGAAACTCGACGCCACATTCGCCTTTATGGAACTTTATTGTTTTCAATAGCCTTACTCTTTATAAATCAAAAGTAAACATCTTAAAACCAAAAATAGAACGTTTTCACAAAGCATGTTGCTTACCGACAGACATAGTTTATTAGTTCGGATAAAACATTTAAAATCGGAAGGAATTTTGGCGAAATGTGATTTTTGTCACTTTTTAAGCGGGAGAATACATCTACCTTTGTTTACGGTCCAA
>JARBTT010000199.1 GCA_029240055.1 Anaerosinus sp. | reverse complement strand
TGTCCAAGTTTTAATTGAAAATGTGGGACTCTATAATAAGCATTCTCTACTCTATGACCAACCAGAATTTCTTGAATTACTCACTGATTTACCAGAAGCGGACGCATTATTGGACACCGGTCATGCCCATATAAACGGCTGGAATTTACCTGGAATAGTCCACGCCCTAGGAAACCGCTTAAAAGCTTGTCATCTTCATGACAATCAAGGTGTTCTCGATGAACATTTGCCGATTGGTGAAGGTAACATTGAATGGAAACCATTCTTTGAATCCATTCAAGCTTCTGCTCCTACGGCCACTATGGTTTTTGAGTATGCAAATACAGATATCGAAAATGCGTTGCATAATATTAATACAGTACAAGATCAGTATTTAACCGCCTTGAATAACCACTAAAACTTCGTTACTAAATTGCTCTAAACTGACATCATCCTACGGTGTCAGTTTTATTTTTCCGCGTAAAAATAACAGAAGCAAAAAAATTAACCATAACAACAAAATTTCAAAGACAAAAACAGTTGTCACTAATAAAAGAAAACCGTCAAAAATCAACCAATTAAGATAATAATAAACTAGAAATATCTTACACCTTTAAAAATCCAGCTATATTTCCCCCCTAAAACTTGTGCCAAAACATGTTGATCTGTTACGAGTTGTTTTACGTTTGATCAGCGATGAACAATACCTATTTGATTAAAATTCGATCCGAATTCTCATACACTTTTTTTGTAAAATCCTGTCCGATTCCAGGAAGTTCAGGAACGGTATAACGCCCGTTTATTGGCTGATAGTTATGAACACAAAGTTCCGCATACTCTGGCAATAGCGTTTTTTGGTGATGTTCATGAATGCAGAAATTAGGGATGGCCGTTTCAGCATGAAGCGCCGCTGCTTCCGCAACACCTGTTCCTGCTACATGCGCCTGTACCGTCACCTCATAGGCATGTGCTAAATCAGCAATTTTCTTGAATTCTGAAATGCCGCCACAAGACCCAATATCCGGCTGAATAATATCAATCGACCGATCGGCAAAAAACGGCAAGTACCCCCAACGAGTATAAATTCTTTCCCCTGAAGCAATCGGAATGTTTATTTTTTCTTTTGCTTTTTGCAGTAACTTAGGATTTAACGGTGTATTAATTTCTTCGTAAAAGAAAATATTATATTCTTCAATCGCTTTAGCAAATTGAATCGCACTGACCATATCCGTATTGGCATGATTTTCAACGATAATATCTACCGCTGGGCCAACCGCTTCTCTGATTGCTTTCACGCGTTCTACCCCAAGCTTTACTACTGCATTAGGTAAAGGGCCTTCTAAATGTACATTTTCAGTCGTGCCATTTTTATTTAACGCCAATACATCCACCTTAACGGCGTCATAACCTTCTGCAACTGCCTTTAATGCTTCTTCTGCGTACTCTTCTTTTTTCCCCTTTGGCTCTCTTTTTGTTCCCCAGCCAAATTGAATTTGTGAAGCATACACCCTTAAGTCTGTACGCGACTTTCCACCCAGCAATTTATATAACGGCAAGCCTAATGCTTTTCCTTTTATATCCCAAAGTGCCATATCAAGTGCACTTATACCAGAAAAAACAACAGTTCCACCTCCTTGGCCCCAAAAAGTTTTCTTAAAAAACTTTTCCCATATAAATTCTGTATTAAAAGGATCTAAGCCTATAATCAGCTTTGAAAGATCCTTAATCATCCCCGCAGCAGCACTTCCGCCTACCCCATAAGCCATCCCGGCCTCTCCGATCCCATAAATACCTTCATCTGTATCAACTTTCACCAAAATAGGTCTTTGCCCTGAATTTTTACGTTGGTGCACATGAAATACTTCTACCTGTGTGATTTTCATCTATAACCCCTCCATTTTATACTAAATAGCGTATGTTTGATCAGCAACTTCATTTGCTATATCTTCACCATTTTTCATTACTTTATTTAAAATAAACCTTTCAAAATAAGCAAAATTGTTATCTTTTACACGAGGTCGAGCTAACGTAATTTTCTTATCTAATGAAATTTTCCCATCTTCAACTAGCACTACCCGATCAGCCAAATAAACTGCTTCCCCCACATCATGTGTTACCAAAACAACAGTAAAGCCCTGTTCTTTCCATAATTTTTCTATTAGTATTTGCATATTAATACGCGTCAACGCATCGAGAGCCCCTAAAGGTTCATCAAGCAACAATAATTTAGGTTCTCCAATTAGTGCACGTGCCAAAGATACTCTTTGCTTTTGACCTCCTGATAATACAGAAGGCCATTCTTCCGCTTTATCAGCTAAGCTTACTTCTTGCAAAGCAATTTCAGCTTTTTCTTTACTACGATCTTTAGAACCTAATGCAACATTTTCCCACACTGTTTTCCAAGGCAACAACCTTGCTTCCTGGAATAAATAACGCACAGCAGGGTTGATTTTTTTCACTTCTAAATCATCTAATGCAATTTTTCCGTCAGTCGGCTTCTCAAGATGAGAAATTAGCCGCAACAAAGTACTTTTTCCACAGCCACTTTGCCCTACTAAAGCGATAAACTCTCCCGGCTCTACGGTAAGATTAATATCTTTCAATACTTCTGTAACACCAAAAGACTTACTAAGATTTTTTATTTCTATTTTAAATCCTTGTACTTCCTCGCTCATTTTCTTCACCTATTATGCTTTCCTATAATTTGCATGCCAACGTAAAATTCTTTTTTCAATAAGACCTGCAACAAAATCAGATAGGCTACCTAACAGGGCGTAAATAATTAAACTAAGGACAATAACATCCATAAGCATAAATTCCCTTGCATTGGTCGCCATAAAGCCAATTCCTGATTTTGCAGCAACCGTTTCAGCGACGATTAAAGTTAACCACATACGCCCTAACGACTGACGAATGCCAATCATAATCGAAGACATCGCCCCAGGAAAAATAATATCTTTAAATAGTTCAAATCGTGTTAACCCGTAGGTCTTTCCCATTTCAATTAAACTACTATCAACATAACGAATTCCATGAAATGTATTCAAATAAATAGGAAAAAAAGTTCCGAGCGAAATGAGCACTACTTTGGCAGTTTCACCGATACCAAACCAGATCAAAATCAAAGGAAGTAGTGCAAGATGAGGAACATTACGGATCATTTGAATTGGCGTATTTAAAATTTTTTCTGCTATCAAAATCTGTCCATTTATCACACCCAGCAAAAATCCAATCACTCCACCAATGATAAACCCGACAGCACCTCTTGCTGCACTAATTTCAATATTTTCTGCTAAGGTACCATCTTTTATCAACCTTTTCACCGCAGTAAATACATCAGTCGGCGGTGGAAATAAACTTGCACTATTTTGATGTAATGTTACCACAAACCAAAGAACCAACCCAATCAAAGGAATGCTCCAAGCAAGTATAATATCGGTAACTTGAATTTTATTTTTCATTTCACCCACCTACCTATAACCTAATATTTTTTAAATTGACTGATATCACCATCAAAGGAACGATCAAAAAGACTAGTAATATCAATACCGCTCTTTAACAGACCTATCTTACTAAATACATTTACAATATCCTGCTCAGAAGCAATTGTGGCATCATCAATCGGTACAATTCTAGTTTTGATCTGTCCTTCTTCTTCTTGGTATTGCTTTAAATAGTCAGACGCTTTTTGATTTATTTGCGGGCCATAAGCTTCTGCCCATTCTTGTGGGTGTTGTCTTGCCCACTCATTTGCTTCATGGAATCGAGAAAGATAATCTAAAATTGCCGCATGCTTTTTCGGGTCTTTAATCGCATCCGGCGTTGCATACCAGTAAAAATCTCCAGAAAGAACATTCTCTGCTGACTGTAAAGTTACTGCTCCCTTAGCATGAGCTGAACGTATTGCATTTCCATAGCTTGCCAATGCATCTACTTCACCTGTAAGAAGAGCAGATAAACCATCTGATGTTGACATAGGAATTGTTTCTGCATCATTCCAAGTAAGGCCGGCATTTTCTAGCATTTTGGCTAAAAAGTAGTGGGCAGTTGTACTCTTCACATAAGCGATTTTTTTCCCTTTTAAATCAGCAACTGCTTTTATTGGCGAATTTCCTGCTACGACTAGTTCTTGTTGCAACGTCGATGATTTTTTAGTGGCAACAATTTTTAAATTACCACCATTTTTTGATTGCGAAGCAAAAATTGGTGGAATTTGACTTCCTGTTCCTAAATCAAGCTGGTTTGCCGCCATAGCTTCTAGCACCAAGTTTCCACCTTGCATTACATGGAATTCCACCTTATATGGTGTTTTATCGAGTCCAGCGGCCGCTAAAATTGCTTGCCCATTTTTTCCTTCAGCAGCTCCTATTCTGATTACTACGTCAGAATAATCCACTCCGCTTTTAGTATCAACAGTAGCTTTTTTACTGTTTTCAGCATCTGATGTAGAACTTCCGCAACCTAATAAAATCAATGGTAGTAGTAAAAATACGAAAAATAAAAATGCTCTTGTTTTTTTCATGTAAAAATTTCCTCCACTTTCATTGTAAATTATCCAAAATGATAATAAAAAAAGAGACCAATTCCTAAAAGGAATTGGTCTCTAGTTTTCTAGTCAACCAAACTATCATTTGTTATATCTTAAACTACAGTATTTCTATTTGTCAATATATTATTAAACTAATCAATCCTATTTTCCACAAACTCCGTATTGATTTTTAGCCCCTTACGACCTCTTTGTAAAATCACTCGATTCTCAGCCTGCATTTTCTGCAATACATAACGCACTTGA
>JARBTT010000198.1 GCA_029240055.1 Anaerosinus sp. | reverse complement strand
ATAAAGGACCCTGTGCATACACTTGATCAAGTGTTGTTTTTCTGTCTCCATCAGTAGAATTATCATTATCAAGATCTGCTGTAGAATTTAAACGTCCTACTACTTTCCAATTATCGTTTACTGCAGCATCTACATATAAACGAAGCATTCCAGTAGTAGTATTTCTATCACCTAAACCATCAATTGTTTTATGAGTAGTATCTAAACGTAAATAACCTGATAATTTCACGTTGTCAGTTTTCTTTTCAAGAGCTGAAACACGAACACCCAAGTTGTTTAATTCAGAAGCATATTCTGCGGATAATTTGTCGATTGTTGCTTTGTCAGCAGCGCTAACATCAGATTTAGCCATAGCTTTTGCTACCATTTGTGCCATTTCATAACGAGTGATTTTTGCATCGCCACGGAATGTGCCATCGCCATAACCTTCGATTACGCCTTCGTGTGCTAATTTAGCTACAGCGTCAAAAGACCAATGGTCAGTTGGAACGTCGCTAAATGGATTTGCAGCAGCAAATGTTGTGCTAGCTACACCGATTACTAGTGCTGAAGTGATTGCAGCAGCAAGTGTTTTTTTCATGATAAAAATCCCCCTTAAAATAAATAATATTTTTTGTGAGCCTTTACTTTAAGGTGAGAACGAATTTTAGAGTATCCACGTTTCCTCTTCAACTTTTCTCGCCTATTTAGTTCCAGCTCTCTATATAAGATATACTTTTTTGTAAAGTATATACTCATATCAAGTATAAAAATAATAAAAATTTAACAAAAACTTAATAAATAGTTAACAACTATTTATTAAATCCCCACTGATAAGATGATACCACTTTTTCTCATGGAAAACAATACCTAAATTTAATAAAATAATAAAAATGACCTTCTGTTTTCACAGAAGGCCTTTTACTAAGTTTTTTCTTAGAATGAGAATTGAACACGTCCGAAGACTTTTTCAACATCTTTGCCGCCAGAAATTTGCTCACCGTTGAAATAGTTACCATATAACATGATATTTTTATCAAGCATATATTGTGCACCAAATTCAACGCCTTTTTCGCCCGCAGCAGGACCATCATAGGTTGGATGCATGGATGCGAACTTACCGATTTGACGATAAGCTACCCATGTACCGAAGGAACCTGGAGCACTTTGCTTAGCACCTTTATAAGTCAATTGTGCAGTATAAGATTTTTCTTCATCTGAATCATAAGGCTTAGCAACTGTACCGCTAGCAACTGCATCCACACTGGAAGCTGCATATGAGCCACCGAATGTAAAGTTTTTATCAAATTTATAATCAAAGCCTAAATTCCAAATATTATTTGCATCTTCTTTACCAAGTTCATAAATACCGCTACTATTTTCTAAATTATAATAGCCTGCAGCAACTTTTAATTTTTGACTTGCTTTATAATCGAATTGAATTGCATGATAGTCAGTAGCTCCATTAGCAGCAAAATCATAATCAGTGTCAGCAAGACGACCAGCAGTTACAGTAGTTTTTAAAGTTTTACCTGCCCAAGCAAATTCAGCACCTGATACTGGGTTATCAATAAGCATACCACCATGTGAATAACCAGCATTATCAAAAGTAGGTAATTTACCTAATTTTGCAGTAGCACCAAATAAAGGACCTTCTGCATACCCACGTCTTAACTCAGTTTTTCGATCAGTACTATCATTATCTAGATCTGCTTTAGTATCGAAACGAGCTTTTACTGCCCAGTTTTCATTGACTGCAGCATTCATTTCTAAACGAAGTAATGCAGTAGAAGTGCTAGTAACAGTTTTATCATCAATGTCTTTATGAGTGCCATCTAAACGTAATAAACCTGTGAATTTTACGTTGTCAGTTTTCTTTTCAAGAGCTGAAACGCGAACACCTAAGTTGTTTAATTCAGTAGCATATTCTGCGGATAATTTGTCGATTGTTGCTTTGTCAGTAGCGCTAACATTGGATTTTGCCATAGCTTTTGCTACCATTTGAGCCATTTCATAACGAGTGATTTTTGCATCGCCACGGAATGTGTTGTCGCCGTAACCTTCGATTACGCCTTCGTGTGCTAATTTAGCTACAGCGTCAAAAGACCAATGGTCAGTTGGAACATCGCTAAATGGATTTGCAGCAGCAAATGTTGTGCTAGCTACACCGATTACTAGTGCTGAAGTGATTGCAGCAGCAAGTGTTTTTTTCATGTGAAAATCCCCCTTAAAATATAAAATATTTTTTGAGCTTTCATTTTTCGAGAAAGATTTTCCGACAAAAGTCGATTGCCGAGTTTCCATGTTTCCTCATTAACTACTTTTATCTTCTCGTCTTCTACAAATATGTAATGCTCATGGAGTAAGTTTACATGATATAATACGTCTTTGCAAGCAAATAACTGGAAGAATCATTATAATATTGTTAACTTTCTGTTAATTTTGCAAATAAAAATACAAAAAAAATCTTTCATAAATAAAATCAATTTTATATTTTACTTATTATAAATAAATATTATAAACAAATTCATTTATGGCTTCAAGAAATATCGTTCGGCCAAAATAACTGCTACATAATCATCTACAGGTACAGGCGGTACTTGCATCGAGGTTGGAATCAATCTTTTTAGACCACGCGGAGGATTGGTTTGCCAATAGCGAATTTTTGCTGCATCAGTAGTACGATATTCGTCGATGAGCTGTAGGTCAATCTTAGATTCAGCAAGTGCTTCTTCTAGCTTTTTTTTAGCTTTATCACTCGAGGTACCATTGCCCATCACTATGGTACTTACTTGATATTGTTCGCTTAGTTTTTTTACCACTGTTATCAATTCTAGCGTACCAATTACTTTTTGATATAACACGCCATTTTTTTCAACTACAGCAATGCCGCATTTTTCTCTGCCTGGGTCAATGGCAATAATGGTTGTCTGCATCATAGTTCACCTTCATCATTTTATACATATAGTTCTTTCATACAATGTAAACATTTCTTTAGGTAATGTCAACAAAAACCCCCACTAAAATTAGTGGGGGCTTGGTTCAAGAATGATTGACTCTGAATCTTAAATTTTAAATTAGAATTTTACGTTTAAAGTAGCTGCAGTACGATTTTGTTGTTTGTCGCCAGCTTGGTTTTTGAAATCTTGGTATTTAACTGTCAATGCTGTATTGTCAGCAATTTCTCTTGTATATTTGTATTCCATACCTTTGTAACCTTCACCTAAGAAAGATACGTTGCTGATATCACCAGAGATACCAGAGTAGTTTGTCACTGCACCAGCTTCAACATCTTTATAAGTTGCAGATAAGCCAAGTTTATTGAAGTTTACGCCGTAAGCGATTGCAGTATCACCAGATTTATTTTCTTTGTTGTAATCTGCATTTATGCTAACATTTTTAATTAAGTCAAAGGAAGTATTTGCACCATAGAATTCTTTGTCATTGCCTGTTTCTACGTCAGCTTTGATATAATCTAAGTTGAATATACCAGCTTGTAATTCAGCACCTAATAGACGTTCTTTTTCACTTGCTTGATTGCCATAGAATACTTTTAAGCCACCGATTTCAGAGGTGATACCATTGATGGTATCATCAATGATCATACCATTACCTACTAATAGATCTTGACGACCAATTGTGTTGTCTAAACCAAATGCATGGAAACCAACGGTTGCAGTGTCTAATTTAACACCAGCAGATTCGCCATTATATGCAATATTACCACTAGATAAACGAGTGTTGAAAGTTAGATCTTCGTTAATTTTACCAGTAACACCAACACGTGCTCTAAAGTCAGTATCATCACTGCCGTTATCAGTAGCACCATAACGAAGACGTGCATCACCAGTAATTTTTGCGCGTTCTTGTTCAGCTTTTACTTCATCAACTGCGATACCCATGTCTTTTAATTCGCTAGAAAATTCTTTTGCTAATTTTTCTACTGCTAATTTTTGTTCGCCATTCAAGTCTTTGTTCATTGCTTTTGCTACGATTTGAGCCATTTCATAACGAGTGATCGTTTTGTCACCTTTGAAAGTGCCATCGCCATAACCATCAATGATACCGTCTTGTGCAAGTACATTTACAGCATCATATGCCCAATGATCTTTTTGCACATCAGCGAATGGATTTGCGAATACAGGAACTGTAACTGCTAATGTTAATGCTGTTGTAATCGCTACTTTTAATAAATTCTTTTTCATTTTGTGGAAATCCCCCTTGAATAATTTTTATATTATTTAGCTTGGCCTAATGCCAACATACAAGGGTGGACATTTGATCTTCGCTAGCTTTCACTGAGTATCCACGTTTCCTCAAGCAATCGCTGCAATTATCTTATGTTTACCACTTGTTGTCCCTACAGCTTTTTGTAGGTATGTACTAAAAATTTCAAGGTAGGTTTTCATTATGTTGGAGATATGTGGGAACCATATGTGGGAGACGAACGACCAGTCAGTCATTCGGAAGCTAACAATAAAATTGTTTCATTTGCTTCATGTTTACATAATTCTATAAATCTTTTCTTTTTCCTGCTTTTAAATTTGTGTAATTTTTTCCATAGATCCTTGGATACATAGCAGTAACTCATTATAAAATTAATTTTTAAGCACTGGTTTTATATTTACATAATTCGATAAACCTTGTCTTTTTCCTGCCAGCAAACTTGTGTAATGTTTTCCATCTAGATTTAAACATCCAAATTGTAAAATGATTTTTTAAAGCATTCATTTTATGTTTACATAATTCTATAAATATTTTCTTTCTCCTGCTTGTATTTCTGTGTAATATTTTCCACAA
>JARBTT010000197.1 GCA_029240055.1 Anaerosinus sp. | reverse complement strand
TTTTTTTTCAGTCATGATAATATCCTCCTCATCAATTATAATAAATCCGAATCGTCAACGGCATCAAGGCCACCCGCATTAGCTACGGCTGCATTACCTTCGTTTGCGATTGATTTAATGTGAAATATTGCAGCGATTACACCGACAGCACCAAACCCAATTAAATTGAAGTTTGTGAAAGCTGCGAGTAAGAAACCGATGAAGAAGAAGGGCATAAGAGATTTTGCGTTCATCATGTTAATAACCATTGCATACCCTACGACAACGATAAAGCCACCAGATACTTGTAAGCCTCTAGTGATTACTTCAGGGATAGAAGAAAGCATTGCATTCACTGCATCGGTACCAGCAAGTACACCTACGATTGCAGCAGGAACGGCAACACGAATACCTTGTAGCATAAGACCTAAGAAGTGGCGTATTTATCAGCTAAATGTTGGAAAAACACCGTAATCGTTCTAACAAAAATGGTAAGAACTTGACCAGCAGCAGCGATTGGAATCGCAACTGCGATTCCAGCACCGATGGATTGATGTCCAACGATAACTAAGATGGCGGAAATAACACTGGCAAGTGCCGCATCTGGGGCCATTGCAGCACCAACATTCATCCAGCCAAGTGCTAATAATTCTAAAGTACCACCTAGAATAATACCGGTTGTCATATCGCCTAATACAAGTCCAACTAAAGTACAAGCAATTAATGGTCTATGTGTTTGTGCTTCATCTAGCACGCTTCCCATACCAGCAATTGCTGCAACTAGTATTAATAAAATTAATTGTAAAGAGTCCATAATAAAATCTCCCCTCGTATATAAGATGTAAGTTAAAATAGATTAAATTTAGAGTAGACCTTTTGCTTTCAATGCATCCATAACATTTACTTTGCTTTCTGATGCGAGTTTTCTGAGTTCAAGCTCAATGCCTTTAGCATGAAGTTTTTTTAATGAAGCAACATCTTCATCACCAACAGCAACGGCACTAGAAATAAGTGTTTTACCTTCTTTAAAGCACATGCCACCAAGGTTAATGGAAGTAAAGGGAATGCCACCTTCAACGGCTCTTAATGCATCGGTAGGATTTGTAAATAGAAATAAAGTTTTGAAACTATCATATTTTGGGTTTTTATAAGCTTCAATTAATTTGTCAATCGGTACAACGTAAGCTTTAATTCCTGGAGGAGCAACTTGCAATAATAATTGCTTCCTTAAAGTATCAGCAGCAACTTCATCGCTACCACACATGATTCTGTTGCAACCTGAGGTCTTTGACCATACTGTGGCAACTTGCCCGTGAATTAAGCGGTCATCAATTCTTACAAAACTAATTTCCATGATATTATCTCCTTCGTTTCAATAAATTGAGTCATAAATCAGTAATCCTTAGCAAACTTAGTCCAACCATCTTGATAAGATGTGATAAATAAGTTCATTAAATTTTTAAAATGATGGAACAGAGTTGCTAAGCTTGATGTTTTTAGTACACCTCCTTTTATTACTGATTAATATATGCAAGAATGATGCCAATGCAGTGTATTGGAAATATTCATTTTTATGCATAAGATTTCATTTTATCAATAAAATCAAGAGTCTGAAGATTATAAATATTTATAATAAAATAGATTTTAATTAACGAAAAGAAACTAAATTGACACACAAATTAAAATTGATGATACAGATAAAAGACTAAAATGATATTTATAGAGAAAAATGATACTGATATTTATTAATTAATACACAAACACATAAAATAATTTATTTTAAATATAAACCGGTTAACAAAATTAATTTTATAAATATGAATAAATATTCATTAAATGGTGAAAATATTCAAAAAAAATCAAATCGTCAAAATTTAAATAATTACATTTCATAAAATAGTTAACGAAACAAAGAAAAAACGAAATTAAAGGTATAACTATACAACGGGTAGCAAAAGTTAAGGAATGTGCATAGTCTATTTTATCTAATTGAAAGGTTAAGATTAGTTATTTAATGAAAGCTAAAGTTTGTTATAACTTCATAAAGGGGTTGAAGGTATGTGTGGGATTACCGGTTGGCTTAATTGGGACGGTGGCTTAGACTCACGACAAAATAGAAGAATTTTATCGAAGATGATAGAAACCTTGCAGTTACGTGGACCAGATGACAATGGAGAGTATATCAAATCGCAAGTTGCTTTTGGCCATCGGAGATTAAGTGTTGTTGATCCTGAAAATGGAGCCCAGCCAATGGTGAAAAAATGTGGTCAATATGAATGCGTCATTACTTATAATGGCGAACTTTATAATACGGCAGAGCTCAGAAATGAATTAGAAGGAAAAGGATATCAGTTTGCTACAAATTGTGACACCGAGGTTTTGCTTGTTTCATATATCGAGTATGGAACATCCTGTGTAAATAAATTAAATGGAATTTTTGCTTTCGGCATTTGGGATGAAGCCAAGGAAAGACTGTTTCTGGCTCGCGATCGTATTGGTGTTAAGCCATTGTTTTATGCTGAAAGAGAAAAGCAATTTGTGTTTGGCTCAGAAATAAAGACATTGTTAGCGAATCCGTTAATTGAACCTAAGGTTGATATGGAAGGCTTAGCAGAAGTGTTTATGGTTGGACCAGCGAGGACGCCGGGAAATGGTATCTTTCGTGGAGTAGAAGAGCTAAAACCAGGCCATTCACTGATTTACACTCGGAGTGGAAAGCGTACAATTCGTTACTGGTCGTTATATAGTAAAGAACATGAAGACGATTTTGATACAACGGTGCAAAAAGTAAAAGAATTATTGTTAGATACAGCGAAACGGCAAATGGTTGCAGATGTCAATGTATGCACTTTTTTATCTGGTGGCTTAGATTCTAGTGCTTTGACGGCACTTGCTGCACAGTATTATAAAGAAAAAAATCTAGGACAACTATCAACGTATTCCGTGGATTATATCGATAATGAAAAGTACTTTAAAGCCAGTGCTTTTCAACCAAATTCTGATGCGCCATGGGTTGACCGTATGGTTGATGTTTATCAGACCGATCATCATAAGATTCTTGTTGATAATATTGAATTGGCGAAATCACTGAAAAAGGCGACAATTGCAAGAGACTTCCCCGGTATGGCAGACGTTGATACCTCACTTTATCTGTTTTCACGGGAAATAAAAAAAGGTGCAACAGTAGCTTTGTCAGGAGAATGCGCAGATGAGGTATTTGGTGGTTATCCGTGGTTCTATCGTGAAGATATGATTCAAGCAGATGCCTTTCCTTGGTCACCAAGACCGGCAATGCGGCTTGATTGGTTAAGTGATCATGTAAAATCAAGTTTAGATTTGGTTGATTACGCGCAAAGTCGTTACCAGGATGCTGTCAAGGAAGTACCGAAGCTTACTGGAGAAACTAAGATGGAAGCGCGCATGCGGGAAATTTTTTATCTTAGTTTAACGAGATGGATGCCAACACTTCTAGATCGCAAAGACCGTATGAGTATGGCCTTTGGTTTGGAAGTGCGTGTGCCATATTGTGATCATCGTATTGTTGAATATGCATGGAATGTACCATGGAATATGAAGAACTACCAAAATCGCGAAAAAGGGTTGCTAAGAGAAGCTTTAACGGGTATACTACCCTATGATGTTTTATGGCGTAAAAAGAGTCCATATCCAAAGACACATCATCCAGAGTACTTGAATATTGTACGTAATTGGGCTCTTGATATTTTGAAAGATAGTTCTTCACCTCTAGTACAGCTAGTTAATGTAGAAAAGATCAATGAAATTGCTAAAACTGATTTATCAGCCAGCAATATTCCTTGGTTCGGTCAATTGATGGGTGGAGCACAATTGTTTGCCTATTTGATTCAAGTCGATACTTGGTTAAAACATTATAAGGTGCAAATAATATAAGGCGATTGATTGATAAAACGGTTGTTTATAATTTTCAAGTGGATTTCGGCTAAAGATATAAATGCCTTAAATAGTAGAGAGAATTTTATAATGATTATAAATAGAGTAAATTTTTAATTAAATTTACAAGGGGTATTGTTTATGGTAGTATGAAATTGTAGATAAATTAATTATTGATACGAAATAATATTATAAGACGATGTTTTTACATTTTTATGATATCAGCGCTCGTTATGCTTGATTCCTTGCAATAAATTTTACAGAGGTGACTAAAGAGATGAATGTAGAATCAATAGAAACAAAAATTGTAATTAGTGAAGTTATGATGCCAAGTAAAGCAAATGTTGCTGGTAATATTCATGGTGGAGAGATCATGAAACTTATGGATTCGACGGCCTATGCAGCGGCAAGAAGGTATGCCCAATCCAATGTAGTTACAGCTCGTGTAGATGAATTGGAGTTTCATTTACCAATTTTAATTGGTCATTTGGTTGTTTGTACTGCTGAAGTAGTTTTTATTGGGCGATCCTCATTAGAAGTTGCGGTAGAAGTAGAAGTGGAAGATTTAGATCATAATGGTAGGCGTCAAAAAGCATTATCAGCTTATTTTACAATGGTAGCTTTAGATGAAAATGCTAGACCAAAATCAGTTCCACCATTGCCACTAAAGACGCAAGAATCCCAAGACAAATTTGCTGAAGGCAAACGTCGTTATGAAGAACATAAAGCGAAAAAACGCAGACAATTAGAAAAAGCTTAAGAAAAATAAATATACTTGAATGTAACGAAACCGTCACAATTTGTGGCGGTTTCGTTTCGTATATAACGGAAAGCGATAACAGCTTGATAGATAAAATCAATAGTCATGATAAGAGGATAATATTAGCAGAAGTTATATAGTCTAATAAAATATTGAGTTTACAATTAATAGTTGTAGTGTGATGATATGAGATATTTTAAAATACTAAGCAAAACAGAAAATTTAATATGCCTAGTCTAGAGCAAATGAGAAATATACTATATAAAAATATTCTGTAAATTCAGACTAATTGTGCGGTATTTGGATTTTTTTTACTATAAAATGATTGCAATTCTATATAAAAAGTCGTATTATAGTAAAAAGAACAAATTTAAAACGTATACTGAGTATGCGAAAATATTACATTTATTAACAATAAATACATATGGAATATATATAATTTTAAGGGGGAATTTTAAAAATGAAAATAATTGAAACAAAAGAATTTGATGTGAAATTAATTGATTCAACTGCCATAGCTGAAACAGAAATAAGGGACAAGCAAAAAGCGGAT
>JARBTT010000196.1 GCA_029240055.1 Anaerosinus sp. | reverse complement strand
ATTCACAGTGGCCATTAATGGAAAAATACAGCAAGCTGAACATTGGTAATGGGCTAAAAGAAATTATCCAGCAGGATAATGCTGTGTATACGAGCTCTTTTTTACCGAATAGTTCCTTTACGGCAATGGCGATTACGGCCTTGGTCAGTGGTTTATCGGATGTATCTTTACCAGTCAATTATCAGCAAAGAAGTTATGAGAAGCCTTATGCTACGGCACTGGCTCCGCAAATGCAAAAACTAGGGTATAAAGTAGATTTCTGGTATGGTGGCTTTTCATCCTGGGAGCGAATGAAAGATTTTACATTAGCGCAGGGGTTTGATCATTTTTATAGCTCTGCAGACTTTGGCGCTGAGCCCGATAATATATGGGGCACTAAAGATGAATACATTTTTCAGGCGATTGAAAATCAATTACCTGAGGAAGAACCTACGGTACATCTTATTATGACGGTATCCAACCATCCACCTTATAGTTTAGATCTCGATAAAGCTGGCTTTGATTCGACAAAAATTATCGAAGGATTGCCACCGGAAGAAAGAAACAATCAAGAGCTGATTCGTCAACTTGGACACTACTGGTATATGGATAAAGTAGTGCATGATTTTGTAAGAGAGACCGAGCAAAAATATCCTGATAGTTTATTTATTATTACAGGGGATCATTCAGATCGTGTTAATATTTCGAAAACACCGACACCATTCGAACGATACACGATTCCACTTGTTATTTATGGACAGGGCATTAGCAAAAATCTTTTCCCAAACAGTATTGTTGGAGGACAGACCAATATTATGCCGACCTTAATGGAACTCATCGCACCAAAAGATTTTACGTACTATTCTATTGCTGACAGTCTAACAAAAGAAAATAAAGTTGGTTTTAACAACGCGTATTGGATTACACCACACGCGATGGGGAAAATAGATCATCCAGAGGACTATCAGATATTATATGATGCCGATGCAAAACAAATTGAACAAGAAAAACAGTTTGCTGAAGAAAAATTATCAATGATGAGAACGATATCTTGGTGGATGCTTGTGAAGGGCAACCAGCTTTAAGGAGTGCATAACTTGAACTTTTTGATTTTATTCTCGCAACCTTGGCGAGTTGGTGGAGCGGAAACTCATGTAGAGGCACTGCTCAAAGGGTTAGAAGAACATACGCTTTTTCTTGCAGTAAATGTTGGTAGTAATGATGAAAAACTAGCACAGCTCAAGCAGAAGTTTCCACGCGTAACTATTGTGATAATACAAGCGCGTGGAGCCAATCTGTTTCGCTGGCAAAAAGATATCAAAATACTTTGTGATTTGGTAAAGCGAGAGCAGATTGATGTGATCTCAGCGCAGCAGAGAACTGCGGGGATATGGGCACATATCATACGCTATTTTACGCAAGTTCCTTATACAGTAACGATGCATGATCCTTGGCATCGCGCTATGTTTAAAACAGTATATGCAAAAATGTTTGCCGCTATATTTGTTGTCAGTCGTAATCTTGCTGATAATCTGATTGAAAACTTTGGCTTTGCCAAAGAAAAGATTTATCAAATTAATAATGGCATTGATTTTAGTGCATTTAAACCGATGCAAAAAGAACGATGTCGACAAAAATTGGGGCTTGCACTAGAGGCTGAGATGATATTACATGTTAGTCGGCTTAGTAATGTAAAAGGTGCAGTTTCTTTGACAATCATTGAGAGCATGGAACATGTGTTGAGATTAAGACCAAATGCGAAATTGGTAATTATCGGGGAAGGGCCAATGCGAAAAGAAATCAATGATAAAATTGTGGCATTTAATCAATCTCATGGTGATAAAATTAAAATTTATGATTTTGTTACGAACATTAACGAATGGTATAATGCGACAGATATTCTTGTTGGTGAAGGTAGAGTTGCAATGGAGACACTTGCTTGTTTAAAGCCAATTGTCGCGATTCGGAATGTCGATACCTTTATTGGGGCGATTCATGAGCAAAATATTGCCTATGCCTGTGATGTGAATTTTGATGGGAAAGATCAAAAAGTTACGGCAACGCACATGGCAGCCGAAATAGAGCGTGCATTTCAATTGCAGCAGAGTGAAAGCGAAAATATTGCCAGATACATTAAAAACCGTTTAAGTCTAGAAAATATGGCAAAGGCTTATTTGGATGTATTTCAGCAAATGAAATAGGAGGGTTCTATGATGAGAAAAATTTTGATCATCAATCGTCTCGGAATTGGTGATGTCGTTGTTACTACACCCTTGGCAAAGCTCATCAAGGACAATAATCAAGCAAAGGTAGGCTTCGTCGTTGCAGCAAAATCTGCCGATTTACTGGTCAATCACGATTATATTGACGATGTGTTTGCTTATAGTAAAAAAGACAAGCAACAAGTCATTTTGGGGATTAGACAAAAAGGATACAATGAAGCGATCATTATCGATGAACGATTTACATCAACCTTGTTAGCCTTGAAGGCGGGGTGTAGGCTGCTAAATAAAGGATTTGAGATATCCTTAGGGGCGAATCGTTTATTCAAGCGAAAAATGCGTAAGGTAAGGGCAATCGAAGATTTTTCAGCCTATATTCAACTGGTAAATCCAGCATTAACCGACTATGAGATAGCCGCTGTATTGGGTAAACCCAATGAAGATAGGAAAGAATATATTGAACAATGGCTCCAGCAGCAGAAACAAAAAAGTGGCAAGATCGTGTTGATCGTTCCGAAAAGTGCAGCACTTAATAAAAATTGGCCAATTACATATTTTAGTGAACTGAATCGCTTTTTAAATGAAAAAGGCATTATTCCTGTATATATTGGTTCAAAAAGTGATGCGGATTACATAGATGAGATTAAGGGGAAAAAGACAAATGCAGCAGGCTTATTTAGTTTAAGAGAATTGCCAACAATTGCTGAGTCGGCAGCGTTTGCTATTTCCGTTTGTACGGGACCGATGCATATCATCAGTACCGCTAAGGTGCCAACCATTGTTCTATATGGCCCAAGTGATCCTGTGCGCTGGGCGCCAGCAAATGCGATTGTTTTGCAAAGCAAATTGCCGTGTGTGCCGTGTGAACGACTTGATTGCACACAAGAAAAAGGCAAAACCTGTATGGAGTTGATTACGCCAAATCAAGTGGAAAAAATCATTGTAGAACAAAACTGGCTATAACATAGATACTTAGGAGAGAAAATTATGAATTTAAACGATGCGGTATTGAAGCAGCAAACTTTTGGTGAAGTACAATACGCAGAAAAGCAGCCAATCCATATTGCTTTTGGTGTAGATGCTAATTTTATACGTCCCATGGGTGTTGCAATGACTTCTTTGATTGATCACAATCATAATCAAAATCAAAATCTTACATTTCATGTATTTGCAAATTCTATCGAAACAGTTGATGTCAATCGGTTAAAAACCTTAGCAGAGACGGAAAATGTTCTCATTCATTTATACCAGATCAATCAGAGTATTTTTGAGTCGCTGCAAACCACTTGGAATTATACCGTAGCTACCTATAATCGTTTTATTGTTGCTAAGCTCTTATATCCAGAGATTGATAAAGTACTTTATATTGATGCTGATATGGTATGTAATGGTAACTTAGAAGAGCTTGTTCATATGGAGTTTGACGGTAATATTGCGATGGTCGTACATGATCAGGGAAAATTTGTAAAAGATCATATGAAAACATTAGAGTTAAAACATGATCGCTACTTTAATGCCGGTATGCTCTATATTGATTTAAAGGCATGGAATGAAAATCAGATTTCCGAGCAAGCAATAGCACTACTGCAAAAAAGAAAGTTTTTTTTGCTAGATCAAGATGCATTAAATATTCTCCTAGATGGCAAAGCAAAGTTCATTGAGCGCAAGTGGAATGAAATTTGCAATATGGAGAAAAAATATAGTAAGATTTCAGAGGGGGCCGTGCTTGTCCATTTTGCCTCTCGTAACAAGCCTTGGCACGTTTGGTGTATTCATCCCGAAAAAGAACTTTTTATTCGCTATGCAAAGGTTTCTCTATGGAAGGACATTCCTTTTTTGGATCAACCACGTAGCTATAAAGAGATGAAAATGATGGGGGCGGCTATGCTTCATCACGGTAAATATATCGAAGCATTATCTTGGTACTGGAAATATTGGAAGGCGAAGAAAAAAGAAAAAAATAGTATATGAGGATGAACAACGATGGAGATTTTTGAAAATGTTATTTTAAAGACAGAAGTAATAGATGAAAATAATACATTTGTAGCGAAAAACGATGATTTGCACATTGCTTTTGGTATCGATGCCAATTTTGCAATCGGCATGGGAGTTTGCATGACCTCGATTATTTTAAATAATCAAAATGAGAAAATAAATTTTCATGTGTTTACGGATGGGATAAACCAAGAAGATCTTGACCGGCTAAAGCTATTAACAAAATATGAAAATGTAAAGATTACGATTTATTATATTAATAAAGAAGTTTTCAAGAAATTCCCGACCTCTGTAGGATGGACCTACGCAACTTATTATAGATTTATTATGGGAAATGTTTTATATGGACATGTCAATAAAGTTTTATATTTAGATGCGGATGTATTGTGTGTCGGATCGTTAAAAGAACTTATAGAAATGAATATGAATAACTATGTAATTATTGGAATTTGTGATTTCTTAGAAAATTTCCAAACGAGGATGCAAGAATTGTCGATTAAAAATGGGAAATACTTTAATGCTGGTGTAATGTATATTGATGTAAATCAATGGTATAAAGAAAAAGTTTCGGAGAAAGCAATGCAATTGTTGAGTGAAAATCCTCAAAAATATACGTCATTAGATCAAGACGTATTAAATGTTCTTTTAGACGGTAAGGTATATTTTACTAATAAAAAATGGGATAAAAACCCTTGTTAGTTTAAATCCAATCATGGTG
>JARBTT010000026.1 GCA_029240055.1 Anaerosinus sp. | reverse complement strand
CAGCAACAGCTTGCGCCACCGCTTCTGTTCCTTTTGCGAATGCATCCATTTCAAATACACCCATAGGTCCATTCCATATAACGGTTTTTGCATCTTTTAATGCCGCTGCATAAAGTTCAGAAGTTTTAGGACCACTATCTAACGCTTCCCATTCTGGATCAACTTTATCAACATCGACAATTCTTGTGTTTGCATCTGGAGCAAATTTATCAGCAATTACAAGGTCAACTGGCAATACAACTTTTACACCTTTAGCTTCAGCTTGTTTTAATAAATCTAAAGCTAATGCGTATTTATCTGGTTCACAGATGGATTTACCAATTTCATACCCTTTAGCAGCATCAAAAGTATGCGCCATACCGCCACCAATGATTAAAGTATCTACTTTTTCAAGTAAATTGGAAATAACACCAATTTTATCAGAAACTTTCGCACCACCAATGATAGCAACGAAAGGACGTTCTGGGTTCGCTACTGTTTGACCAACGAATCTAATTTCTTTTTCCATTAAGAAACCAGCAACAGTTTCAATATATTTTGTGATCCCTTCAACTGAAGCATGCGCACGGTGGGATACACCAAAGGCATCATTTACAGCAACATCAGCAAGTGCTGCTAGTTGTTTTGAAAATGCAGGATCATTTTTTTCTTCTTCTTTATGATAACGAAGGTTTTCTAATAAAAGAATTTCGCCTGGTTTTAAAGCAGCTGCTGCTTTTTCAGCTTCTGGACCAACACAGTCAGAAGCAAATTTCACTTCTTTGCCGATTAATTCAGCTAAGCGTTTTGCAACTGGCTCCACAGAGAATTTTGCAACTCTTTCACCTTTTGGACGACCAAGATGACAAGCAATTACAAGTGCTGCATTTTGTTCTAGCAAATAATTTAAAGTAGGTAAGGTAGCTCTGATTCTAGTATCATTTGTAATGTTTAATTGTTCATCCATTGGTACATTATAATCTACACGGACAAAAACTTTTTTACCTTTTACGTTAATATCTTTAATGCTCTTTTTATTCATGCGAATGCCTCCCTTAAATTTAAGAAAGGTCCGGCCCAACAAGGCCGGACCTTAAAGATCACTATAAACTATGCAAGTTCTGCAAAGTATTTAATCGTACGAACCATTTGGCTAGTATAGCTGTTTTCGTTATCGTACCAAGAAACAACTTGAACTTGAGTCGTACCATTTTCTAGTGGTGAAACCATTGTTTGTGTAGCATCGAATAAAGAACCGTATCTGATACCAACGATATCGCTAGATACTAATTGTTCTTCAGTATAACCGAAAGATTCAGTAGCTGCTGCTTTCATTGCTGCATTTACTTGATCTACTGTAACTTTACCGTCAACAACTGCAATCAAGATTGTAGTAGAACCAGTTGGAACTGGAACACGTTGTGCGGAACCGATTAATTTACCTAATAATTCAGGAATAACTAAGCCGATTGCTTTAGCAGCACCAGTGGAGTTAGGCACGATATTAACTGCTGCAGCACGGGATCTTCTTAAATCGCCATTTCTTTGAGGGCCATCTAAAGTCATTTGGTCACCAGTGTAAGCATGAATTGTGCTCATGATACCACTTTTAATAGCAGCCAATTTATGAAGTGCTTGCGCCATAGGAGCTAAGCAGTTTGTAGTACAGGAAGCTGCGGAAATAACTGTATCGCTAGCTTTTAATATATTATGGTTAACATTATATACAACTGTAGGAAGGTCGTTGCCTGCTGGAGCAGAGATAACAACTTTTTTAGCGCCTGCTTTGATATGTGCAGAAGCTTTTTCTTTGGAAGTGTAGAAACCAGTACATTCAAGAACTACATCTACATTAAGTTCGCCCCAAGGTAATTCAGCTGCGTTAGCTTTTGCATAGATAGTGATTTTTTTACCGTCAACGGTAATAGAATCTTCACCAGCTGTCACTTTATCTCCCAAAGCATATCTGCCTTGTGAAGAATCGTATTTCAATAAGTGTGCAAGCATTTTAGGACTAGTTAAGTCGTTGATTGCAACAACTTCATATCCTTCTGCGCCGAACATTTGTCTAAACGCAAGACGTCCAATACGTCCAAAACCATTGATAGCTACTTTAACTGCCATTGTGAAAATACCCCCTAAATATTTTTTTAAAAAGTTTTCTGAGATTTCTCAGATTTTATTATTGACTGAATAGAACTAGCAGCAGCTTCATCGATAACTAAGACATCTTTACTGCCTGCCCTAGTTACTGATATGATAGCCTCCGCTTTATCTGCGCCACCGGCTACCGCAATTTTTCTGCCCACTCCCACCAGATCATTCAGACGAAACCCAGTATTACAATAAGTATAAATACAGTTACCATCTAAATCGAAGTAATGTCCAAGCGTTTCACCAACACCAAGTTTACAAATATTCTCTGCAACCTTCGGCATATGATTACGTCTGCTTACCATTATATCAGCTCTACCAATACCATGCACTAAAACATCAGCATTTTTAATTAACTGCTCTATTTCATTTACCGTACTGTCCGTTGCTTTGATCGCTTCAAAAGCGTCATCGTTTAGAATTTCAGGAATATGTAGAAGCCTATATTGACCGCCCAATTTTCCCGCCATAACTGCTGCAACGCTATTTGCTTGGCGTTCCACTTGCTCGCCAAGACCGCCGCGTGTCGGGACTACCAAAATACTCGGCATGCATAAATCAACTGACTCTGCCACTATCGCCATCGTGGATCCACCACTCACAGCAACCACCATATTATTTGATAAAATATCAACTAATATACGTGCGGCAACTCGTCCTAGTTCTAAAAATACACATCGATCCGCTTGACTGTCACCAGGCACAATTTTTACTTCATTAACCCCTAGTTCATCAGCTAAATAAACTTCAAGCTTCGCTAGCCCACTTAAAGCATCTACATAAGCAGTTAAATCACTCACCATGTCTTGACCTTCCTCAGTTACTGTCATGCCAAGACCCGATAAATGGATTAGACCTGAATCCCTTAAAACCTTAACACCATTTCTGATACTGCATTCACTAAATTCTAATTGGTTAGCCAATGCTCTTCTACCGATTGGTTGATTATAACGAATATGCTTTAATATGCTGTAGCGTTCCTCAATGAGATTCACTAATTCCGGAGCAATTCTTTTTTGTAGTCTTATAATTTTCTCAATTTCTTTCACAACAATTGCCCTCTGGGTTATTTTCTACCCCACTGGTTTATTTTGCATCCCAGAGATATATTACCCCATTCAATATAGATTGTCAATATTTTTTCTATAATCTTCTTTAATTTTATAATACATATTCATTATACTATTTGTTATTTTCTGACTAATTTTAAAAAGTCCTGCTTTGTAATTAACAAAACAGGATTTTTTTTGATTATTTGATTATTTCCTGCAAATTTACCATAAATATTCAACATGAATAAAACATAATCGAATTACTTATTAGATATTTATGTTCAAAACTAAAAACCTATAGTTCATTTAGTTTTTTTAAATGTCTTTCAGCAATTGCTGTTACTTTATCTACCCGCAATGTATATTTAGGCATATCCGCAAGATACTCTGTATTCATCCAAGTTTTCACGATTTCAAGCGCAATCGCTGAACCAATGATTTTACCACCAATACAAAGAACGTTCGTATTGGAATGCGACCGGGCTAACCCTGCACAAAATGGGTCTTGGCAAACGGCGGCATAAATACCAAAAATTTTATTGGCAATCATCGCACTGCCATACCCGACACCATCAACAAAAATACCACGATCTGCTTTACCTTCTGCCACCGCCATGGATGCAGGATAAATATAATCTGGTAAATCGCAAGATTCTTGATCATGCGTACCAAAATCTAACACTTCATGTCCTGATTGCTGTAGGTATGTTTTTATTTCTTCTTTTAACGCATAGCCAGCGTGATCATTCGCCATCGCAATTTTCATTTTATTTTTGGCTCCTTTTTTTATGATTATTTTCTGTTAACTAACTCAAACTATTTTTCTAGCATTGCCAATTTCGCTTGAATCATGATCGCACATTCCATGCGTTTTTGCTGAAGTTTGCAACCGATTTCATAAGGTACCTTGATATCGCCATTAAATAAATCCGCATTCGCATGGCAGCCACCACTGCAATAAAAACGCGCCCAGCATTTGCTGCATTCTGGCTTGTTTAGCACGTGTGCCTGACGAAAGTACTTAGGCATTTCTTTGTTGGTGACACCAGCAAAAATAGTACCGAGTAAATATTTATCACGACCAACGAATTGGTGACAAGGGTATAAATCACCATTTGGTGCTACCGCAAAATATTCATGCCCAGCGCCACAACCACTCAAGCGTTTTGCTACACATGGGCCGTTGTTAATATCCATATTGAAATGGAAAAACTCAAAACCATTACCTGAGAGTTTGCGGTCAATATAAGCCTCAGTTAGCTTATCGTATTCTTCAAACAGTTTTGGTAAATGTTCTTCCGTAATTTCATAGTCAGCTTCTTTCGCTACGACTGGTTCTACGGATAAAAGATCAAATCCTTTATCAGCCATGTCGAGAACATCTGCCGTAAAATCAAGATTATACGCCGTAAAAGTACCACGCAAGAAGTAGTTTTTACCACCACGCGCATCGACTAACTTTTTAAAAGTCGCTAAGATACCATCATAGCTCCCTTTACCAGCAACATTAGGACGCATATTATCATGCACCTCTTTGCGCCCATCGAGACTGAGGACTAAGCTGATGTTATTATCATTTAAATACGCTATATTGGCATCGTTTAACAATACACCGTTCGTCGTAAGCGTTAATTTAAACTCTTTGCCAGTTTCCTTCTCGCGTTTACGAACATATTCTACTACATGTTTTACGACTGGCATATTCATAAGTGGCTCGCCACCAAAGAAATCCAATTCGCAATGTTTACGCTGCCCACTATTGGCAATAATGAAATCAACCGCTTTTTCCCCTACTTCTTTACTCATCAAACTTCTGTCATGGCCAAAGTCACCAGTGCCAGCAAAACAATATTTACAACGTAGATTACAATCATGCGCTACATGCAAGCAAAGTGATTTTACCAATGGTTTTTCGCTAAAAGTTGGTGGTACATCAATAGTAGGAGCAAATAGCTCTTGCGTTGCAATCAATGCATCTAGTTCCTCTAATGCTTCCACAAGATCCCCGCGATCATACGTAGCGCTATAGGTTTCTAGCACAGCTTCACCATTTGTGCCATCATAAAGATCCATCATATCGTAAATCATTTTATCGATAACATGTACCGCGCCGCTATTAATATCTAACATAATGTACATGCCATTTAAATAAAACTTATGTATTTTTTGCATAAATTTATAATTCTCCCATCATATAAACAACTTTCCAGTGTATCTATCTATTTACTCGCAAACAACAAACAAGCCTCTCACCACTAGGGCAAGAGGCTATTTTTGCAGCCTATTTTGCGCAAACTTGATTACCTACAGTGCAGGATGTTTTACAAGCTGATTGGCAGGATGCTTGACATTCTCCACAACCACCAGTATGTACTGTAGCTTGAAGAGAAGCTTTGTTTACAGTTGTAATACGTTTAGCCATTGATATAGCCCTCCTTTTGCAAAATGATTCATATCAAAAAATAAGAACTTCATCTTATCCATATGACTATTTATATTTTATCGTTTTTTCATTAACTAAGCAAGTTTAATCAATTTTGGGGCTGTAAAATTAACCTCGCTGGTAAGTTGGATGCCCCTGGCGGTGAAAATTCAATTACTAATTGATTAAAATTATCATATTGGCCTAAATATGTAAGATCTGTAATGCTATTGTCTTGACCAAAAAAAGCTTTATTTAATGGTGTTTCTATCATTTCACCTTGCGCATGCTGGTCTTTCTTTATATTAAGCGCCCCCGCATAAACGCCTCCACGTGGATTTAAATAATAATTGGTCTTACCTAGCCCCTTAACAGGAATATTTATTTTGTACAATATACCATAATTACCGTAGTTTTCAACAATACTACCATCGGTTGCATCAATGCCGGTACGATAACGGTCAAATTTCCCATCGGCGAGGGTAATAGCAACGGTACCATCTTTTTTACCATCATACACTTTTTCACTTTTCATAATGCGATCCATCCCAGTAAAGGTACCACGAAGTCTAGACTTATCTGCTGGTAATATTTTGGCCCGATCAACGAAAAGTAGTGGATTTTCATTTACAGGTAACATAAGCATTGTTACTTTTAACGGCACTGTCGCATTAAAATCAAAAACACCATATACTAATTTCTCTGGGTCAACAACAATTTTATCAAGCTTTGTGCTAAGTAGTCTTTTACCATGGGCTGGCACATGAGCGAACCCGATGTTCGTATTTTTGAAATATTGTTCTTGTGTACTTTTACCTACATAAAGATAATCTTTGCTAGGCTCACCAAATGCATAGTTACTAATCGTAATATCAACATCTTGATCTGATGTATTTTCTAAAACTGCCACAATTTTTTTTGGTAATTTCGTTCCATTTAAATGATAATATAATAGCCTTGTCTTCCCTTGTACCGTATCGGAATACAAAATTCCATCTTCTTCGACGATTTCTGGACTATCGGAGAATAATAAAGTTCCACCAACATCCGCCGTCATAACCTTCCATTCTGGTATATCCATAAGATTTATTTGTGATTTACTGACAGATTTACTCGCAGCTTCACTGGTCAATGTCAGACTCAAAAATGTAACAAAGATAAAAGCAGCCACTAATTTACTTAAATTTCTCATTTTCTTCCCCCTAGTATTACAATGATTTATTATAGCAATTACATTTTCCAGTGTAAATCAGTTAAAATTACCAAACACTATAAGCCTAACCGCGTATAAACATTGGCTTTTAACAAACGCAATTTAAATTCAGTTAAACCAAATTTTGGATTTGGCATATTTAACCGATGTAGTAAATAAGGATTTGTATCAAATGTATTAAGTCCACTTTTCCCTGTAAGCCCACCTAGGTAGTCATTTTCTTTCAGTAATTGTTCTGACTCGGCATCAAAGCTCCCAAACGGATATGCCATGAAAAATACCGTATTGAGGCCCTTCCATTCTAGTAGCAGCTTCGATGCAACAATTTCTTCTTTTTTCTGGTCACTAGTTAACGTCGCGAGTGGTACATGATTTGCCGTATGCGAACCTATTTCCATATTATGTGCTTGCCAATCTTTCAATTGTTCTAAGGTTAAATAATCTTCTTTGCCAATGTTATTGGCAATTATAAACACTGTACCTTTCATACCATACCTTTCCATAATTGGCATAGCTGTCGTGTAATTATTATCATAACCATCGTCAAACGTTATAATAATTGGCTTTTCCGGCAACGTAAATTTGCCTTTTTTCGCTTTAGCAAACTCTAATAATGAAATGGCAGTATAGCCATTTTCTTTCAAATATTGCATTTGTTGTTCAAAGTTTACCTCTGAAACACTATACGTATCGTCATCGCCGGCGATCATATGGTAGGCCAATACTGGTACACCTTTTTCTGGTGCTACCACACAACTAATTCCTACAGCAGCAATCGCTACAACAAAAAAGGCGCCTAGCGCCATAAATTTACTCTTTAAGCCCATTTTCTTCACCTTCTATTAAATCTACTGCAATTTGTTCTAATTTACGCAAGCGATGGTTCATGCCCGATTTACCAATTTTATTTTCATTTGCAGCAACTAATTCTTGTAAATTTGCCTGAGGATGTTCTAAGCGTAGCAAAGCAACTTCCTTTAGATTGTCGGGTAATTTTCCCAAACCGATTTTTGCCTCTATCAATTTGATTCGCCCAACCTGCCGAACTGCAGCATTGACCGTTTTTTGTAAATTCGCTGTTTCACAATTAACCAAACGATTGACTTGGTTACGAACATCTTTTACATTGCGGGCAACTTCAAATTCAACAATTGCTTCTTCAGCTCCAACAATACTTAAAAAATCCATGATGGCTTCACTATCTTTTAAATAGACTACCGAGTCATTTTTACGGTCGGTAATTCCTACCGGCAATTCAAACTTTTTAAATAAGTTGACCAATGTCGTAGCAAAACCCTCATTGCCTGTTACGAGTTCTAAATGATAGTCGCCCTCGGGTCTACTTACGGACCCACCACCGAGAAAAGCACCTCTTAAATAAGCATGTCGACAACAAGTTTTGCGTAGAAGCCCCTCGTCGCTACTAACATTTAAATTATCGCCTCGCATAATGCCAAGCGTAGTCAAGAGTTCACTAACAGCCGGTGCCGGCACTACACGAATCAAATAACTATTATTTTTTTTCAAGCGGCGTGCCCGACTAACCACAACTTCCGTTTTAAGCTTAAAACTTTCTTTTAATAAAGTAAGTGTTTTCCTAGCAATCGCTGGATTTTCCGTGGAGAAATTAATGCCCAAATTCATATTACTACCAATTGACATCGATGCCCCCATCCGCATCAACGCTGCCAATTCTGCAATTCTACAACAAGCATCATCCGCCGTGATTCTCGACAATTCATTTTTCACTTCAGTTGAAAACGATGACACTAGCTTTCATTCCTTTAATGCTTAGATTTATTACCGCGTAAATAGTAATCAAGCAAATTATCTGTACCTTGATTTACCAAATTCATGATATTGCGCGACAATTTTGCCGGATCATGATGACCAGCATTATCTGCACTGATAATATCCGCTTGTAGAACTCTTACGCCCAGATCAATCAAAGCTTCTTCATCAACCTTCACGGGGTAAGAACCTTCTTTTGCATACTTCTCCTGTACTGCTGGATCAATCAATGTAGAGTTGACCAATACATAGTCGATTACGCCTGGGCCGACATGGTCAATAATTGCTTTCGCATGCATCGAGGCAGTATAACCATCGGTTTCTCCCGGCTGCGTCATAACATTACAGATATAGATTTTAATTGCTCTACTATTATGAAGAGTTTCTGCGATACCATTCACCAGCAAATTAGGCAATACACTTGTATATAGGCTACCAGGACCCAAGATCACCGCATCGGCATCTTGAATTGCTTCAAGGGAGCTTTTTACTGGCTCTACCTCTGGCGGATAGAGATGTACGCGATCAATTGTCTTATGGACAAGTGGAATTTTGGATTCACCTTCGACAATGGTTCCATCTGTCATAGTCGCAATTAGGCGTACTCTTTGCGTGCTCGCTGGCAGTACCCGCCCTTTGACCGCCAATACTTTACTAGATTCTTTCAATGCTTTTTCCACATCACCAAGAACTTCAGTCATTGCGGCAATAAACAGGTTACCAAAGCTATGCCCTGCTAAGTCGCCACAACCACCAAAACGATGTTGAAACAACTTCTCCATTAGGGGTTCTGTATCGGCAAGTGCTACCAAACAATTTCGTAAATCGCCTGGTGGGATCATCCCTAAATCTTCGCGCAATCTGCCCGAAGAACCACCATCGTCGGCTACTGTCACAACTGCTGTCACATTACTTGTTGCATTTTTAATCCCGCGCAACAGTACAGATAAGCCTGTCCCCCCGCCAATTACGGTGATTGCCGGACCGCGATTCAATTTACGTTTTTCATAAATCAAATCTACGAGTTTCTCTGAACTATCCGGAATCAACACCGTAATAACAGAACGAATAATCATCCTAGTCGCAAACAGCATCACCGCAAAACCAAGCAGAACGACCAACAACCCAATAATCGACGTTGCCGTATAATTATAAGTTCCCGTCGATACATAAATAGCCTTAAAAATGGCTTCCTCCATATTGCCCATATATTTATAATTGAGAACAAACGCGAGGCCCATACTAGCCAACATAACACCAATTGCAAATAAAACAAGCCAACGTTTAAATTTTAAACCTGGGTACAACCACTTTAATAAGTGCATATAAACACTCCTATATTTACCATAACTAATTTTGGGGATGTTCTAAAACTTCATTTTTCATCAAATCGCGATGTTCTAAATTTACTGCATACCCTTGTCTTTTCAGAATCTCAAAAATTCTTTTTGCAATAAATACCGAACGATGCATCCCACCAGTGCAACCAATTGCAATGACCAATTGACTCTTGCCCTCTTTAACGTAGTTAGGCACCAAAAACTCAATCATATCATCCAGTTTTTCAATAAACTGTTTCGTTACTGGCCATTTTGCTATATAGTCAGCAACTTCTGGTACTGCGCCACTTTTATGACGAAGCGATTCTATATAAAATGGATTTGGTAAAAAACGAACATCAAGTACCATATCCGCATCAAGCGGCATACCAAATTTGAAGCCGAAGGAAAGTACCGTGATATTCATGGAATCGCCATCAGCCCGGCAACCAAACCAATTAATTATTTTCTCTTTTAAGACAGTTTTCTTTAAATCAGAAGTATCAATGATATGCGTCGCCCGGCCGCGCACCAATTTTAAACGTTCGCGTTCTCTGGCAATTCCATCACTAATCCTAGCATTTGGTGCCATCGGATGACGGCGACGACTTTCTTTATAACGACGGATAATCGTCGAATCGGTTGCTTCCATAAAGACCATTTCATAGGTCAGTCCCTGTTCGTCCATATCATCTAAGACGTGTAGCAGCGTATCAAAAAACTCACGGCTCCTCGTATCGACTACCAGCGCAACTTTATTGACTCTCCCCGTAGAATGCGTACAAAGCTCAGCAAATTTTGGAATAAACATTGGCGGCAAATTATCTACACAAAAATAGCCTAAATCTTCCATATGGCGGCTTACCTGTGTTTTACCTGCTCCAGATAGTCCTGTAATTATAACTAAGCGAAAGTCTTCCATATTTACCACCTCCAGATATAGCTATTTATCAAATTGAGTAAATTCATATCAATTATATGGCAAAAACTAAAAAAAAGCAAAATGAAAAAGATGTATCTTAGAAAAAAATGAGCGTATATAAAATTTATACGCCCCAAGTTATGACAAAATAAAAATATTTATGTTGGTGAACAGAAAATAACAAAATCCGTTCCACTTGTAAACTAGTACGAAGATAGGTCACCGACCCGCGCCCTATCTGTCCATAGTTTGTTTACAAGCTGTATTTATTTAAAATATATTTTTCAATTGCTACCGCAACACCATCATGTTCATTATCTTCAGTAATGATATCAGCAACTTCTTTTACAGCAGCGATGGCATTGCCCATTGCTACGCCCACACCAACATATTTCAGCATCTCAATATCATTATCGGCGTCGCCAAAGGCCATCACTTCGTCTTTCGTAATTCCCAATTCTTTGATCAGCACCTCTATGCCTACCGACTTATTGATCCCGAGTGCATCGATATCCACACTTACTTCGGTATTTTGTTGTACAGTTAAGCGCCCTTGAAACTTTTCATAGATACACTTTTGAATATTGCCGATGTTACCATCCAAATCACGAATGACAATTTGAATCACATCATCGAGATGGCTTTCAAAATCGTTACCAATTTCAGTTACCGCAAAATCATCAATTAAATTGTAGCCTCGAAACAATTTTTGATTAAATTTCTGAACATATACTTTATCATCGATATACCATTGCACATTCCAATCACGTTCATAGCATAAGGCAATGACCTCACGCGCAAGTTCTCTCGTAAAACAATGGGTAAATACCGCTTTGCCTGTATAGGCCCTGACTAATCCACCATTACAAGAAACAATCGGTAAGGTTACGCCGATACGCCGTGCATAATGCGCCGCGGCAACACACATACGTCCAGTTGCAACTGTTACCATAACGCCTGCTGCCTTTGCTGCGTCAATCGCTGCTTTATTTCTATCGGAAATAAGTTTTTCGTCCGTTAACAAAGTACCGTCTAAATCCGTCACTATTAATTTTATTGCCATAAATACCCCTGCCCCTACTTATCTAGAATATATTTTTCTACCGCTACAGCAAAACCATCTTCATCGCACGGTAACGTAATCTCATCAGCAACTCGTTTCAAGCTTTCAAAAGCATTCCCCATTGCTACCCCAAAACCCGCATATTTTAGCATATCGATATCATTATCAGAGTCACCAATTGCCATGATTTCCTCTGAAGCTATATCATATTTATCAGCAACTTTTTTTATACCAATCGCTTTATGGATTCCCATAGAAACGATATCAATACAATAAGAAGCTGTTCTAGGTGCAAACAATCGACCGCCAAAACGCTTCTGCATTGTTTCTTCAATCACATCAATTTCTGTACTGCGATCAAGAATCACCATTTGAATGACACCATGAGAATATTTATCCAGCTCATCTTTGGCTTCGCAAACTTCGATCCCATCAACACTTTCATAGCCAAGCCAAGTATCTTTTTTCATCTCTTTAACAAATAATTTATCATCAATATACCATTGTAAATGCCAATCATGCGCGAAACAAAGATCCATGACTTCCCTTACCAGTGCTGGTTCAATACATTTTTCAAATAGCACATCGCCAGCCATCGTTTTCACCATTGCACCATTACAAGTAATAATCGGTAATTCAATTCCCGCCTCACGTGCGAATTTTACCGCTGAAGCGTGCATTCTACCCGTTGCAAACGTTACCAATACCCCTTTTTTCTTTGCCCGTTTGATTGCTGCAACGCTGTTATCTTCCATTATTTTATTGTTTAGTACCGTTCCATCTAAATCTGCAACTAATAATTTAATTGCCATATATGAACCATCCTTTTCAGCGTTATTTTTTTAAAATATATTTATAAATTGCTGCTGCAACACCGCTATGTTCACAATCTGTCGTCACTGCCGATACCACTTCTTTGATATGTTCTCTAGCATTGCCCATTGCTACACTAAAACCAGCTGTTTTGAGCATTGGTAAATCATTATTGGAATCACCGATTGCTAGCACTTGATCTTTAGTTAAATGAAGTTTTTTAATTAATAAATCTAATGCCGCTGATTTATTGACACTTGGATTTACAATTTCAATATAATCTGGATTCGATTTTGTGGCAAAAATTCTATCTTTAAAATGCGCTTGCAAAACTGGAACAATCGCATCAGTTTCTGCTTCATTAGCGGTAATAATGAGCATTTTAGGGATTTTTTCAGTCATTTCGTATAACTTATCGCCTAAAGCTACACCCTTTAACCCCGCTAATATTTCATAGCTTTTTGCTTTTGCATCATACTCTTTAAAATATAATACATCATCAGCATATGCTTGGATATACCAATTATGTTCCACGCAAAATTCATAAACTTCCGCTACAATCTTAGGATCAAGATAGCTCTCAAATATCACTTCACCCGAAACAGATTTGATCAGCGCACCATTATAAGTGATGATAGGAACATCAACTTCTAGTTGTTTTGCATAAGGGAGTGCCGAAGAATACATTCTACCAGTCGCAATCGTTGCCGTAACACCTTGTGCTACAATTTCGCGAATCGCCACTTTATTTTCTTCAGAAACCTCATGTTTTTTATTTAAGAGTGTCCCGTCTAAATCTGTAACAAATAATTTAATTGTCATCTAATTCCCTCCTAAGCTTCTCTATTTATTTAAATTAAGACAAAATTCTTCAAAAAACTAATATTATTTATTTATTATACATAAAAAGAAGAATTCCTTTATATTTAAACTATTTTAAGTATAAAGGGATTCTTCCTGAAACATTGTTAGTTTTAGCCAATAAAAAAGCAGCCCGCAGGCTGCTTTTCCGATTTACATAATTGTATTATGTAAAAATTATTTTATGCTAAAGATTCATTTAATAAAGCGTTAGTTTTACGAACTGCGGCAACACTCTTATCGAATAAAGCTTTTTCTTCAGCATTGAATTTAACTTCAACGATTTTTTCGATACCGTTTGCTCCAAGAACTACTGGAACACCGATACAGATATCGTTTTCGCCATATTCGCCTTCAAGTGATACACAGCAAGGAATCAATTTTTTAGCATCAGTTGCAATTGCTTCAGCTACTGTAGCACCTGCTGCACCTGGAGCATACCAAGCGGAAGTACCAAGAAGACCAGTTAATGTAGCGCCACCAACCATAGTGTCAGCAACTACTTTATCTAGAGTTTCTTTATCTAATAATTCAGTAACAGGAATACCTCTATAAGTTGCAAAACGAACTAGAGGAATCATAGTAGTATCACCATGACCACCGATTACCATGCCATCAACATCAGTAGGAGTGCATCCTAAAGCTTGGCTTAAATAATATCTGAAACGGCTGCTATCAAGCATACCACCCATACCGATAATACGGTTTTTAGGGATTCCACTATCTTTAAGAGTTAAGTAAGTCATTGTATCCATTGGATTAGAAATAACAACAAATACAGCATTTGGTGAGAATTCTAAAATTTGATCTACAACGCTTTTAACGATTTTTGCATTTGTGCCAATTAATTGTTCACGAGTCATACCAGGTTTACGAGGGATACCTGAAGTGATAACAACTACTGCAGAATTTGCAGTTTTGCTATAGTCATTTGTACTGCCAATGATTGTAGTATCAAAACCCATCATATGAGAAGTTTGCATCATGTCCATTGCTTTACCTTCTGCAACGCCTTCTTTGATATCAAGCAATACCAATTCACTAGCAAAACCTTTTAATGCGATAACATTAGCAACAGTAGCACCAACGTTACCAGCTCCAACAACTGTAACTTTCATAATAAATAAAAACCCCCTCTTATTTAAGACGTGCCAATCATCCTCTTTACCTAGTTACGCTAAAGAGGCGCATCATCTTTATAACTACAAGCCATACATTGATGGGATGAAGTTTCCTTATGTAAAGTATAGCAAACTAGTTTTTAAAAATCAATTAAATTATTATTCTAGCATTAATTAAATTTATCGCATTTATCTTTAAAAATTGGCTATCCTATAGAATGAAAATAATCTTTAACCTTTAAGGAGGTTTTACTATGTCCATTCTTGATAAAATCAATGCTGAAACGCGCGTGTTATTCAACAATTTTTTTGACAAAGAATCTTTAAACTATCTCGAAGCAGCCACCCTTTATGGTGTTGTTGCGCAGGGTCGCTACAATGTGGCCATGCTCGAACTGCTTTATAACCATGCCCAAGATGAAGAGCTAAAAATGCTACTCAAAGAGGCTCTCAATACCCAAACACGAGCTGTAATCGATCAATCAGAAGAAATGCTGCAAGAAACTGGTTCCGAAATTCCAAACCTCACATTCCGTCGTCGCACCCTTCATAAAAGCCCAATCGATATTGATCCCGATGCCCATTTGACAGATGGCGAAATTGCGATCACTGTCGGTACAATGGCAAAAGCATCACAGATGGCAATGCTGACTGCTTTACATCAATCTTATCAAGTCGAGGTAGCGATGATGTATAAAGAGCTGCTAGATCGAGGCTTGGATTGGGACTATAAGCTATTGCAACTGATGTTGAAACGCGGTTGGTTACCACGACTTCATAAAGTAACCCATTAACCTTTTTTGATTTTTCCACAAAAAAACTACCAAATAAAAATTTGGTAGTTTTTTACTATGTCTTATTCGTCTACTTTTTCGAATTCGTCTTTACCTACGCCACATAAAGGACAAACAAAATCGTCGTCTAATTCGTCAAAAGGTACCCCTGGATCAATACCGTTATCTGGATCCCCTTCGGCTTCATCATAAATATAACCACAAACTACACAAGCCCATTTTGCCATTATACTAACCTCCTAAAATTCAGCTCAATGAAAATAAGTAATAGTAGGAATGTGTATTCCTACCCCTATTATAACCTAAATTATCTAAATTCATATATCTAAAAAAAATTTTTATTACCAGCCACGATTAGAACCACCGCCACCACCAGAACCGCCGCCATAACCACCACCACCGCCGCTGCCACCTCTGCCACCGCCACGGGAGCTGATAATGGCTAGAATCAACGCAGTAAACCTACCACCAAAGAAGATGAAATCTAAGATTACTAAGACAATGATAACAATTGCAATGCCAATCATGAAAAAAGTATCTAAAACACTAGTACTTCCTTGACTTGTCGCTTTGACTGGTTTTACTTGACTATCCAGCTGTACGGCATATTCATCCGCTACCACCTTGGTCAATGCAAGATAACCATTGACGATACCATTTTCATATTCACCCTTTTTAAAATAAGGCAGCATATACTCATCTTGAATTTGCCCTGTTTTGGCATCAGGCAGGGCTCCTTCTAAGCCATAGCCAACCTCAATACGTGATTTTTTATCATCCACTGCAACCAGCATCACGACACCATTGTTTAAGCTTTTGTCACCAATGCCCCATTGGCGAAGAACGCCTAAACTATATTCTTCCGCAGGCGTTCCCTGCAGCGTCGCTATCGTAACGACAACAACCTGTGCTTTGGTTTGTTTTTGCAAGGAAGTACCAATACTATTGATCTTATGCTTCGCTTCAGTAGAAAGAACATTCGCATAATCTTGGACATAAATACTACTCGTTGGCGTCTGTGGAATTTCCGTTTTTGCAAAACATACCGAACCTACCATCACAAAACACAGGGTCAGTACACTAACTACATATTTTTTAAACAAGTTATTTCACCTGCCTTTTTGCCAGAGCCAGCTAGCATCTATCTTCTCTAAAACTTCACTTCAGGAACTTTTTTACTCGTTTCTTCCGCTTTAAAGTATTCGCGCTGCGAAAAACCTAACATTCCTGCATAAATACTAGTTGGAAAAGTCTTTACCTTCGTATTAAAATTTTGCACTCCATTATTATAATCTTGTCTTGCTACTGTCATACGATTTTCTGTTCCCGCAAGTTCATCTTGCAATGCACGGAAATTTTGATCTGCTTTTAGATTTGGATAATTTTCTGTTATCACTAACAAACGACTTAATGCGCCACTTAATTCATTATCGGCCTCAGCTTTCGCTCCCGGACCTTGTGCACCAGCCAGTCTAGCTCTAGCATCCGATACCGATTTAATCGCTTCTTGTTCATGTGAGGCATAGCCTTTTACCGTATTGACTAAGTTAGGGATCAAATCAGCTCTACGTTGCAACTGATTTTCTACCTGCGCCCATTTTCCATTAACTTCCTCATTGATACCAACCAAACCGTTATATCCACTCACTGCCATCGCCACAACAACCACAGCTATAAGCCCTGCAATCAACCAACTTTTCATCAAAAGCACCTCCATTTTTATATAAACCAATCAATTTCAAAATTACTTTTACATTATACCATGATTTAACTCTCTCTACTCATATATCGACAAACTTAAATTAAAACAGGAAGATTACTAACTACACTAACCCTTTCGCTTCGATTTAAAGCTTGTCTATTTGACAGATTCTTTACATTTTCTCAATTGTCTTATCTTTTTATCTAAGATTCGCCGAAATGGACTTTTTAAACTACATTTCAATTGAGTTCTACGATTAAATCGGTGCCAAGTTTCTATACTTGTCATTTTTGCAGTCTTCTCTACTTTCTCAATCATCAAAGTACCTGCCTTTATTATTTATTAAATAATATCGTAATATCCTACACTTTTATTAATAGATTGAGAAAATAATCTCCAAAACACCCATCTTATCGATTATATTGTAACAAATAATCAGCCTTCCACTATCCGTTTAAAAACCGTACTGTTTTTTACAAGCGGAGAATTTAATACTTTTCAACTAATTCATATGGATATGAATTTTGAAGTAAAAGTAAATAAAACTTGGCAAAAAGTCCCGTCCTCTGGAATTTTAGAACAAGAAATTATAGCAAAAGTGATGAAAGAAAGAGATCAATGATCTCTTTCTTTCATCACTTTTATTTGTAGTTAAAGTTTTGTTTGTCTACGTCACTCTGTCTCCACAGGGTTCCTATAAAGAATAATTAGCAACTAATGCTCTTACTTCTGCTTCTTTATGTTTTATAAATTCAACAAAACATGTATACCCTGCATTTACTTTCAATTTAGCTAGATCCAAAAGGAAATCAGCTATTTTTTCCGTAGGAATATCGCCATAGACATCTCCAAATTTTGCTATTTCAGGACCAACTTTTCCGTTAAAAGATATAGAATATGTTGAAATGACCCCGTTTTCTGTACGTCTCCTCTTCCCAGTAAACCCAATTAGGCCCTTTTGATGTTGTGAGCAAGAATTAGGACAACCTGATATAAGAAGCCGTGGCAATGCAGCTTTTATCTCATCAGATGCATCCTTGAAGCTTTCCAAAATACCTCCGAGTAACTCTTGAGAATTATTAATACCAAAATTACAAATTGTCGGACCTGCACATGCAACAGAATTTCCTATATTAAATATAGATGAAAACGGAGCTACTAGGTCTAGTAAATTTTGTACATCTTTTTCTTGCAAATTCCTTACGAAAAAACCTTGCGTTAAAGTCAATCGTATCGATATTTCATCATTTAGACTTGATAAGAAACTCAACACCTTATCCAAATTTTCGGTAGTGATCGTCGCTCTGCTAGGATGAATATATAAAGAATAATAGCCTGCTTGCTTTTGTGGAAATATTACGTTTTTATATTTTGGGCCCCATGGAGCTTGGTTATTCTGGGTAATACTTTGCAATTTTTCTTCTGTGGACTCGCTATGAAGCTTCAAGTTCTGTCCGGATTTTCTTAATTGATCCAGTTCATTTCTAAACATCTTGATAAATTCTTTTTCGCCTAATCTATCGACAACAAATCGCAATCTAGCCTTGTGTCTATTCGTCCGATCTCCTTCTCTTGCGAAAACTTGTTTCATTGCTTGTATATAGTATAAGGCTTCTGTATCCACTATGAAGTCCTCAATCTTTAAAGCTAATTTAGCATTAACACCAAGTCCACCGCCTCCATATACTTCAAATCCTCTTTTGCCATTTACTAATTTTGCTATAAATCCTATATCAGTTACAGTGGCATTCGCTGTATCTTCTAAACTATTTGAAAAAGCTATTTTATACTTTCTTGGCAAATTAAGATTAGCTGGATCTTTCATCATAAAATTGGTAACTTCCTTAACATATGGAGTAACATCAAAAATCTCATCCTGTGCTACTCCTGAAAGAGGTGAGCATGCAACATTTCTTATACCGTCTCCACCGGCACCTCTTGTAATCAATCCACATTTCAATAGGTCATCTAACACATTACTTAAATCTTCGATTTTCACTGAATGAAATTGAAGATCCTGCCTTGTTGTAAAACGTATCTTAATTTCGTATTTTTTAGCTATTGTACTTATTGCTTGCAATTGCTTTACAGTTGTCACTCCTCCAGCAATTCTGGGCCTTACCATATATGTAGTTTGAGGGCCTTCTTTATAAATTCCCATAATTGAGCTAAAGGATTTCAAATTTTCTATTTTACCTTCATGATACTGTTGTAAGTTGTTTTTAAAAATCTCAACACTTTTTAAAATATCTTCCGTAATTTTGATCATATCCCGTTACCTCTTTCATCAATATTTATTTGATTCTAACGCGTCCAATCATCTTTAAGCGCAATAGCTGATGAATATCAACTCTACGTTATATTTTCCATAATGCTTCCAATCTCCTTCATCCTATTTGTTAATTTGCACATTTATTTTATATAAGAGTAAATTAACGCCGATAAATTGCCGATTTTTATTTTTTCATCAATTCACGAAGTTCATTCGTATCATTAAGATAACAAAAGTTTTTGTTTATCTCCGTTTGCTATTGCGATAACTTTTTTGAAAGTTCCGCAGTTCCTAGTAACTGTTTCAATTATCTTATTGGCAAAAGTTGATGAACCCCATCTACCATCATTGCTAAGAATATTAGCAACGCGAGATAGTAAGTGCCATACATAATTTTTGTTTCTAATGGAACATCATAATAAGCCTGTTCTGTTAGACTATCTTCTTTTGTTTTAAAAGACCGCCACACTTGTGGGATCGCCAAAATTGCAATGATAACGAGCATCGGATTTGGATGATAGATAAACATCGCCACTAAGATTGGTAGGCCCAAGAGCCATATGCGTGGTGATAAAACAGCCGTAATCCGGCCCCCATCTAGTGGAGGAACTGGAATGAGATTAAATAAATTCAGAAAGAATCCCGAATAGGAAATCGCCAGCAATAATGCACTATTCCATTCACGGGCAGCAAAATAACAAGCCAATGCTCCCACTGTGCCCACTAACGGCCCGGCAAAACCAATATATGCTTCCATTTCTGCGTCGTGGGGCATCTCTTTTAATGCAATCCAAGCACCAACGAAAGGAATAAACACTGGAGCCCCTACATCTA
>JARBTT010000025.1 GCA_029240055.1 Anaerosinus sp. | reverse complement strand
TATTAAATTGATTTTCAAAATCTTATGCGATGACTGGCTGGCGGATTGGTTATGCTTTAGCCAATCCTACCTTTATTGCCGCAATGACAAAAATTCATCAATATACGATGCTCTGTGCACCAATCACAGCGCAAATTGGCGCACTAGAAGCACTTCGTCACGGTGAGAAACATATGAAAAAAATGGTCGCTGAATACGACCGTCGTCGTCATCTCATTTTAGATGGCATTCGCAATATGGGCCTAACATGTTTCGAACCAAAAGGTGCATTCTACATCTTCCCTTCCATTCAAAATACTGGTCTAAGCTCTGAAGAATTCGCCGAAAAACTGCTTCGTTCTGAACGTGTTGCTTTAGTTCCTGGTACTGCTTTTGGCGAATGTGGTGAAGGCTTTATTCGTTGCTCATATGCAACATCTGTAAATAAAATTTCCGAAGCCTTATCCAGAATTGAAAACTTCGTAAAAAAACATATCAAATAAGACCCCTTGTTTGATCGTTCTTCTAAAAAAAATCACCGATATTAAATGATATCATTTAATATCGGTGATTTTTTTATTTCAAAGCAATATTAATTTCTAAGATATGTCCATCTGCAATCATTTCAATTGCTACATATTGCGCATCACTAATTTTTACAGTAAAACCATCACCGATTGTTAAACTGGGTGTTGAAATATCTACTTCAATTCCTAATGCGGTTAGATTGGTGGCAGCATTTGCTGTAAGCATATTGGATAATTCAGAAATCGCACTTTGCGCCATTTCATCAAAAGCTGCAACTGGCATACCACACATCATCGTCGAGGCAATAAAACGAGCAGTTTCATCCGACATATTATAGGCCACATTACCACGTATTTCCTTTGTCAACCCGACTAAAGCTGTGACTCCCAAGCTATCAGCAGCTTTTTCTTTTAATGCAACTTTACCTCTAGCAATATTTTGAAACCCAACTTGTGGCATTATTGTCATAAATGCATCAATAAATGGGTTGATTAATTTTACATCCACAGTTACTCCCCTCCAGCAAACCCAATATTCATTTTTAGATCCCCTAGTTCAGTACTTGCTACTATATTAAACGTTGTCAACTTAGGATTTACAATACTAAGTTTCTTACCGACAATAATACCTGGAGGTGTAATTCTGAGCTCTTTATCTTTAAATATATCATTGATCATCGAAACACTACGTCCAGCTATAATATTAGCAGTTTCCTCCATACATTCATTCGCTTCCTCATCACTAAGGATTTCATCAGCGCTTCTGCCAAGAATAGCCCTAGCAAATTGATTCATCGTATCAATATCGGTATGTACAATGGCTCTACCAATCGGTTTACCAGTAAACCCAATGATAATTGCTATCCCGTCTATCTCCAGTTTTCCTTCCGTGGAAAGTTCATAACTCATATCACTATGAACGCCAGCAAGACTAAATAAATTTTTATGTAATACTTTGATAAACGTTTTTACATAAGATTCTTCTAATATTTTAAGGCTATCTTCATTTGACTGGCAAACCATACGTAAGGTATCAAGCAGTTCATTTTCATTCAATGGTTTTTGTACAAATGCACTGATCCCAATAGCACGACCTTGTATCATCAAATTAGCATCGCGCATCGCGCTAACCATGACAATTTTTGCATGTGGATTCAATTCTAAAATTCGTTGACTACATTCCAAGCCATCAGCATCCGGCAAATTCATATCCATAGTAACTACATCCGGGCTTAGTATTTTATACTTTTCTATAGCTTCTGCACTTGTTTTTGCATAATCGCAAATTTCAAAATTTGTTCTAGATATTATTCCATCCATCATGGCATGACTCATTCTAGAATCATCCACTACCAATACACGAATTTTTTCCACATCAATCACCTTCTTAAAAAAATAATTATTCTATTACATAATTATACAAACACGACCAAAGTCCTGCTATCACTAGTTAAATAATAACATATATCAACATATAATAACATACATTAACATATATTTAACATAAACTCGCTAAAAAAGAAAAAACCAGTATACAACATTTTGTTATATACTGGCCTCAACATACTATTAAATACTTGAGATGATTAAATTCACCAAATATCTATAAAATCTAATACGATTTTATTTTTGATCAATAATTGCAATGTCGCCTTCTTCACCAGTACGAATACGCACTGCATTTTCAACGTTATACACAAATATTTTTCCATCACCTATTTGACCAGTTTTTAATACTTTTTGTGCCACTTCCAAAACTTTTTCTACAGGGATTTCACAAATAACTGTTTCAACTTTCACTTTAGGCACTAAGTTAATGGCATATTCTTGGCCTCTATATACTTCTTTATGCCCCTTTTGCAGACCACAACCATAAACTTGGCTCACCGTCATTCCAGCTACGCCGATTGCATTTAATGCTTCTTTAAGCTCTTCAAGTTTACCTGGTCTTGTAATAATGTCTATCTTTGTTAATTTTTTCATGTTTATACCTCCCCTTATTATAAAATTATATCAAACTTATAACTTATGAGGTTACTTAAATTTCTTGTAAACTAGTACGAAGATAGGTTGCCGGTTGATGAGAAGTGCTCAGATGCTAGGCGCAGCAAGGAATTGCGAAGGAGTCGTACTTTCGTACGTCGACGAGCAGTACCTTGCTGTAACAACGCAGATGAGTGCTTATCGCCTGCCTGCAGCCTATCTGTCCATAGTATTGTCTTTTATAAATTTACGTCTTGACCACCGATTACTGGATGACCAGCTACGATACTTTGACCATAGGCACTTTCACCATGCCCACTAATATCCACACCGGCAACTTCATCAGCTTCATCCACTCTAATTTGCATAAATAAACCGATCAATTTTACAAGGATAAATGTACCAACAATGGCAAACACCCAAGCAGTTACTACAGAAATTAATTGAGTTACAACTAAATCCGGATTGCCATAGAACAGGCCATCTGCCCCAGCTTCATTTACAGAAGTTGTTGCCCAAAGACCAGTTGCAATTGCGCCCCAAGTACCACCAACACCATGAACACCAAAAGCATCTAATGAATCATCATAACCAAGTTTTGCTTTTACTACAGCAACGGAGAAGTAACATACAACACCACCAACAAGACCGATAATAAGAGCTGGCATTGGTGTTACATAACCAGCAGCAGGCGTAATCGCAACTAAACCAGCAATACACCCACTCGCTGCGCCAAATAGAGTTGGTTTACCATTGTAAATCCATTCTGCTACTACCCAAGATACGGTTGCCCCAGCAGCAGCGATTTGAGAAACAATAAATGCGCTAGCAGCTAGACCATTTGCCCCAAGAGCACTACCAGCATTGAATCCAAACCAACCAAACCATAATAAAGTAGCACCAATCACAATCATTGGAATATTATGCGGAATAATTGGTGATTTACCATAACCACGTCTTTTACCAACCATTAAACAAAACACTAAACCTGAAACACCAGATAAAATATGAATGACAAGACCACCAGCAAAATCAAGTGCGCCAAGTTTAGCTAACCAGCCGCCACCCCATACCCAGTGAGCCATTGGATTGTAAATGAAGATTGCCCATAAGGAACTGAACACTACAAAAGCCGAGAATTTAATTCTTTCAGCAAAAGCCCCTGTAATAAGAGCAGGTGTGATTACTGCAAACATACATTGGAAAGCAACAAAAGCAAATTCAGGAATTGTACCATTATCTAAGATTGTAGTGACCCCAATACCAGCCAAACCGGCTTTATCAAGATTACCAATAATACCTGAAACATCACCACTAAACGTTAAAGAATAACCAAATAATACCCATTCAACAGAAATAAGTGCAACAATAAAGAAACTTTGCATGATTGTCGATAAAACATTTTTACTTCTAACCATACCACCATAGAAGAAACCAAGGCCAGGTGTCATAATAAATACCATTGCAGCACTTACTAGTACCCAAGCAGTATCCCCTGAGTCAATTTTGGTAGCCGCCTCTGCATCTGCAGCAAAAGCTACAGGAACCATCATAGCAACTAACATAAGTGTCGTTAACATTGTAGACCATAACTTTTTCATTCTAATCCCCCTCTTTTCTCTCATACTTTTTTGAAAAAAAAATAAACGTCTGCAACTCTAGTAATATACGCATCCTATTACTTCAAGTGGCAAGACGTCATTGTCTCGTCAAACAAGATACTTAAAAAAAATAGAAAAAGCCCCCGCAAATAACTATTGCGGAGGCTTCATTGCCTCGAACTATCTTGTTGATGTTTATTATTATATACAGGATAATAAATTCTGTCAAGTTGGATACATGTATACATAGTTACATGTATCCAATAACAATATAACTTCTATTTATATAAGTGTAAACCAGTAAAACAATTAAAGTACTGGCAAGTGGATATCATATTTCATCGCAATTAAACGTTACTTTCCTCACCTTCGTAAACTTTCTTTTTCCCTTTTAAATACGCGACTTGTTTGAATATGAGTAGGGCGCACTTTATATGAATCTTTTTATTTAAGATTTGGCCAATAGTTCTTATTTACGTCAATGAGATCATCAAGAATAAGTTTAGCAACTTTTGCACTCGGCACTGTTTTGGACATTGTAAGTGCCTGCCAAAGTTTGAGGTATGAGCCTTCTGCCCACGCTTCAACAGCAAGTTTTTCTACCGATACCTGTTGCTGCATCAGACCTTTCTGAAACTCTGGAATCTTACCAACGTTCAAAGGTTCTGGTCCATTACAACCCACGATGCAAGGAATTTCCACCATCGCCGTTGGGTCAAAATTAACAATAGCACCGTTATTTTCAACAATTAATAGCATTCTCTCTTTTGTATTATAAGCAATCGCTCTAGCAAGGTCTACGATATAAGAAGCATGTTCATCAACTTCAAATTCACACTCTTTCGCTGTGCCTGCAGCTGCAATACGGCGACATTCACCAAATACGGTCTTTTCTCGACCATCCATAACTTCATTCGCCCTCGTATATTCACGATTGGCATGTTCTACAACTTCATCTTGACAAAGATAATATTTAAGATATGTATTTGGCAATGTGTTAGGGTCAAGCTGATAAAAATCTTTGACCATATCATAAGTAACCGTCCAACTCGGGTCTGCCTTGAATTCCGGACTATCAAGATTGTAACCTTTTTTCCCAACATATTCACGAATTTTTGGCATAAGGTCGTTGCCATGATGATCCATAATACTCGTCCACCAGCCAAAATGATTCAGTCCATAATATCTGATTTCCATTTCCTTGCGAGATTTGAGTCCAGCAATTGCGGCCATACGCCGCTCAATGCCAATCGGCATATCACAGATATTTAAAATTTTAGCATTTGGTCTAAGTTTACGGGTTGCTTCGGCGACAATTGCTGCTGGATTCGAATAATTAAGCATCCATGCATTCGGTGAATATTTTTCCATATAATCAATAATTTCAATGATACCGCCGATAGAACGCATACCGTAAGAAATTCCGCCAGGCCCACAAGTTTCCTGTCCAAGTACATTATATTTTAGCGGAATCTTTTCATCTAGTTCACGCATTGCATATTTACCAACACGAATATGTGCCATGATAAAATCAATATCGGTGAACGCTTCCTTCGGATCCGTGGTTGCTTCAAATTCAATATCCGGTGCTTTTTCACGTAGGATAATTTCACAAGCCTTCGCTACCACTTCTTGACGAGCTGCATCATTATCATAAAATTTCAATTTACGAATTGGGAATCTATCTAAATTTGCTAAAAGCATCATTACAATCCCCGGTGTAAATGTACTGCCGCCCCCTGCTACTACCACTGAAAATTTCTTACTCATCATAAATTCCTCCCCTAATTTTCTACTCTATTTTTTAAATCTCTGTGAACAAATATTCAACAATTACCTCTATCCGTTTTATCAGCAGCTACAATGCTACCACCAAACGATCCCTATACTATCGTTCAGAAAGTTTACCTAGAAAATCTTTTTAAATACTAGGTATGATGTTCTTCATTATAATGATTGCCAATGCGCTTTGACAGTTTTCATGTTATCATCAAAAGCTCGTTGATTCAATAGATAGCAGGGGTTTAGGGATTTTTCACAGTTTTTGTGAAACTGTCAACATCCAGTTGATCGTTCACCTTGACAAAATAGAGAGTGGAGATTTCGCTCCACTCCCTATGATCATTGATTGATCAATATTCTTGCCTGAGACTTGTCTAAACTGATTGTCAACTTGCTATTTTCAACAAAAGCCTGATAGCTATTATCTAAAGCATCTGTAAATACCATGCCATCGGCAAATTGTGGTACATCAAGTGTTATTTCTGTCGCATTGCCTCTGTTCATGGCAACTACAGCGTTTTCACCAGCACAAGACCGACCGTATACATAAATATCACCCTCAGCTTTCAACGTAGACACATCACCATAAGCAAAAAGCTTTTTGTTATCTTTTCTTACCTTGATTACTTTTTTATAATAATTGAGCAAATCTTGGTCTTCATGTCCCCATGGATAGGCTCTGCGGCAGTCAGGGTCCCCACTACCATACAGCCCAGCTTCGTCACCATAATAAATCGTTGGCATCCCTGGATACCCCATCAAGAATGTCGCTGCAAGTTTAAGTTTTGCCTTGCCTTCATCATAGCTGAAATCTTTCAAAGAAGCCTGGGTCACACTATCTTTTCCACCACCAAATTTGAAAATAGCTCGGACTACATCATGTGAATCTACGATATTCATCAAATCATAAAGAGCTTCTTTCGGATAGTTCTGCTGCAAGGTTTTGAGCTCAACATCCGCTGCCGCAGCATCGCCCTTATTCAAGAAAAGATCACCTACAGCAAAGCTGAGCTTATAATTCATCACCGAATCAAACTGGTCGCCGGTGAGAAACTGCGAGCCATCCTGCCAGATTTCACCAAGCAATAATGGTTCATCGCCTTGTCTGGTCTTAAGTGTCTTCACTTTATCCCTCACCGCTACCCAAAATTCTGGCGGAACTTCTTTGGCCACATCAATCCGCCAGCCCGACAAACCTTTTTTGAACCAGCTTGTGATCACGGCATTATCATCATAGATGAGATAATTATCAAGGTCGATATTATTTAGCTGGCTTGCCGCATCTTTGACCGGTGAAGTAGCCGTTGGCGGGAAATCCTTGAACGGTGCAAGACTTGAATAGCCCTGCCAAGAATGGTAGTTATATTTGGTTCCCATTTCATCAACCGCTTTTTCGTTATAGATATCAAACCAATTTTGCCAATTATATGGACTAAACACCTGCCCTTCCGCGATGAGCGATTTTTTAGCAGTCGCTTCAGCTTTATCCTGCTTCATATGTTTGGTGTTCATTAAATCGTAAACACGTGACCAGTATTCATAAGCACCTACAGTTTTGTATTTGCCATAACGGTCGAAATAGATTGAATCATCACCGACATGATTGAACACGCCGTCCATGATCAAATGCATGCCGCGTTTATCCATCTCCTTCACCAGTGTATCAAAATCTTTCTGTGTGCCGAGGAATGGATCAATATTTTCATAGTTTACAGTATCATAACGATGGTTGGATGCAGCTTCCATGATTGGGTTCACATAAATAGCTGTTATACCAAGATCCTGCAAATAGTCCAGCTTTTTTGTAATGCCAGCGAGATCGCCACCAAAGAAGTCATTGCATTCATATGAATCACTGTCAACCTGCGGTGTCCTTGCATGATTGGCTGGCAACTGATTCCAACTCTTATGCTGGATTGGCTGCAAGCCGCGCGCTGTCGATTTCGCATTGTCATTGCTTGTATCACCGTTATAAAAACGATCTGGGAAAATTTGATAGGTAACGGCTTCTTTTGCCCAATTTGGCGTCTTATAATCAGCCCGATAAACGGTCAGCTGAAACGGTTTAGCATCTCGCAAGGTTACCATACCCGTTTGACCTGGTTTCGCATCATCACCGTATTCTTTTATTCCGTTGATGATAAATTTATAGCCGTAAACACCGTTTTCATTAAGCTGGATTTTTTTTGACCAAACATCTTTGTTATTTTCACTGCTGATAAAATCCAGATCATATACCGTTGTCGTACCAGCATTATAATCGATATTGTATTCATCGCCACCTTTGGCAACAATCTTCGACTTGAACAAAACAAGTTGTGCTTTTTTGATATCACCTTTTTGACCGCTAATGGAAAGTTTCACGCTGTCACCGGCTTTGATAGCTTCAAATGGCTGACGACTCGAAAATTCCCATGTATTATGATAGAGTTTATCTTCATGGATACTGCCATCATCAATGATCAATTTATCAGCCTTATTATCAAAATAAAGCGCTACCTTGCCATCTTTGTTCAACGTGATTGGCTGAGCCGCAATCTGTTTACCTTTCTGCATGATCGCCACATTATAGGTACCAGCTTTAGCGTCAAGACTTGTTGTATAAAATCCATCGAGTATCGTATCACGCATAATGAAATCACCTTTTGCGACCCTCGCAAAATCACCGCTAACCGTTGGCAGTTCCTTATCTGATAACAATTTATAACTACTGCTGTCTTTGATTTTATGAGTTGTATCATTATAATAGAATGTCACCGCCTGTGATTTTGCCAATGTGAGTTGTAAGTTAGCCCCATCAGCATTGCCGCCTAACCCATAGTTTTCATTCCAGCTTCCATTGACAGCAATTTTATAACTATAAGACCCCGCTGGTAGATTGGCGGTATAGCTATAAAATCCATGGCCGAGATCTAACATCTGCGTTTTCATATCCGATGGATCCCAATCTTTGCCCGCGCCAAGCTGCCGTTGCAGATTACCAGCAATCATTATTTTTCTTTGCTGCACAGCTGCCACTACAGTTTCTTTTATCGCTGCTTCCTGCTCTGCTGCCATACCCTCATAAGTATACGTAGTAAGATGGGTAGCCGCATCATAATCAAACGTCACTTCATGCGCGGCTTTGAGGTGTAGGGCGATATTTGCTCCATTGAGCTGACCTTTGTCGCCGTAATTTTCATTCCAACTGCCGCCAACTGCAATCTTAAACTCATAATTTCCTGCGGGAAGCTTGCCCTTGAGTTGATATTTACCGTTACCAAGATCTTTCATCATCGTTCTTTGATCACTCGGATCCCATTCTTTGCTGCCGCCCAATTCATCTTGTAAACTACCGGCAAGGATAACTACTTGTCTCACTGATTGCGCTGCTTCTGCTCTCGCTATAAAGGTTGTGGCCGTTGCAGTTGGTGCCAACAGCGGAGTCGCAAACATACCAAGTGAAACTGCTAAAACAACGGCACGCACTAGATTCTTTTTGTGTATCATGAATCTTTCCTCCTCTACATGTTGATAACAATACCTATGTTATTAGAAATGGAAATCAACCTGTGTACGGAACAGATTTCTGTCATCGTTTGTACTGTTAACATTTACTTTTTGTTTAGAATAGAATGTTTCCCATTCTACATTTTCCCAAGGCACATATTTAACACCAAAAATCCAGCCCTTCATGTTACTTGGTAAAGAACCCCATTCATCATCATGCCCAATGTCACCGACTGCACCATAGTTTACATAGCGTGTATATGCGCCAAACGAACCAATATTTTTAAGATTCGTTCCTTTATAGTCAAGACGGACTGCTTTATCTGTATTGTCATCATCCGCATCCGTCCAGACATAAGTTCCTGTCAACTGCATGGTCGGTGTAAGCTTGGTACGCAAATCAACAGAACCATATTTATCGCCAAACCATTTTTCTTCACTTGATTTACCATATGCAACATTGAGTTCAAGATTATGGGCAATCTTTCCGAAGACATTAACACCATAGAGGGTGTAATCTGCACCGTCCCATGTAGGTTCAAAGCTCCAGCCACTGACCATCAAATCTTTAGAAATTGGATGCCAGAACTGAATACCATCCGTTTCGCCGCCCTGAAGCATATTCTGATAACCAATACCGCTCCATTTTCTACCGATATTGACGTACCAATCCTTTGCAACCGTACCATCAACCCAAATACGTGAAATCGTACCGGAATGATCTTTATCTAATTCATTGTTATCCCTGCCACTGTGATTATGTTTCTTCCCATCAGCATCAGTAACATAAGCCGATGTATAATGCGCGTTCTTTTCAAGCTGGAATTTTGCTTTCCAATCATTAGATACTTTCATCTCGCCCTCTAAATCTAGATAAAAACGTTTTCTATCATTATCATAGCCTTGACCATCTGTTTTATCGCTATCCCACTGTGTACGAACGAATCCAGTCAGCTTTACATTGTCAATACGCGTATTCGTTTCATCGACTTTTTTATCTAAGGCATCGACTTTCTTATTGAGCGCTTCAAGTTCGCCACCATATTCTTTTTCCAATTTTTCTACCAGTGCCTGATCGCCAAGCGAGCCGGATTTTACTTTGTCCATCGCCTTGGCAACAATAGTCGCCATTTCATAGCGGCTCATCGTGCGGTTACCTTGGAATGTGCTGTCCCCATAGCCTTCAATGATTCCATCCTTAGCCAATTCATCAAGTGCTGCATAGCTCCAGTGATCTTTTGGTACATCAGTAAAACTATCCGCCGATGTTGCAACGGCTGCGAACGCCGTTGTCGATGCTCCTAGTGCCAAAGTAACTGCCAATGTGGTCAAACTTTTTTTCATTTTCATTCTATGCCAACATCCTTTACTTTTTTATTTTTTAAAATAATCTTAAAATTCTAAATGTTCTATAAATTATTTTGTAACATACTGCCAACCGAAGCAAAACTTCGCTTTACTTCTCTTTTTATAACCGCTCTTGCCGATTCGACAGCATAGCCATTAAATTTATGCATCATTGGTAAATCATTAATTTCGTCACCAATAACATGTACCTCTGCATCCTGCCAGGCTTTTAATTCTAACAATTTCTCAATGCCTTTGCTCTTATCAATACCAATTGGTGTAATGTCTACGCTGCCACGATTCTGGCAAGCGTACACCGTATCACCAAATAGTAAATTGATTTGCCGGGCAGCTTCCGCCGCCCCGTCCAGACTAGCAAACCCCAATGCGATTTGATGCACCCGACTAAGTTCATGGATTTCAGCAATCTCAATCATCTTCAACAAAAATTGCCATTGTTTTGCCTCACGAACCATCCAAGAACCTTCTCTTTCGCGGTAAATACAACTACGTTCTGCCTGTGAAAATGCTACATGCAAACTATCTGCCACACAGGGATGTGTCGCAACTACATAAAGTGCTTGCTCTGGAATCTCAGCTTGATAAAGTACCTTACCATTTTCACCAAAAATGATCGCACCATTATTGCATACCGCAAAATCATAGCTTATGCCAAAATAGTCTAACTGTGGCACTAGCATGCCGTAATCACGACCTGTGACTACGCCAAACTTATTGCCAGCCGCCCGCCACTTACGAACGCCCTCTACATTTTCTGGACAAATTGTATTATCGATAAACAGCGTTCCGTCAAAATCACTGGCTGCAACCTTCAAGGGGATTCCTCCCTTCACAGAGATATATCCTTGCTTCATAGGCACGCAGAACTTGATTTGGTGCATCTCCATAATTGCTGAGCAACAGTTTCCCATCGACTTCAAGCTCTGGTAAACTGTACGCTTTCTCTCGTCCAGAGAAATTACAAAGAACAATCACTTTGTTTTCAAGCATTAAACGCCTATAAGCATAAATCTGTTCATCTGCTTCTAGCAGTTCTTCATAGCTGCCCTTGAGCAAAACATCATATTCTTGACGAAGCTTTGCTAGACGATTATAATACCGCAGTACAGAATCTTCATTCTGGATTTGCTGTCCTACATTAACCTCGTGATATTTTTCGTTCAGTGGCAGCCACGGCTCGCCGCTCGTAAATCCAGCGTTTTTTTCGCTCGTCCACTGCATCGGCGTCCGCGCATTGTCCCTGCTGTAATTCCAGACAAATTCTAGCGCTTGTTGTTTGGAGAACCCCTCCTGCAAGGCAATTTCATATTGTCCTTTAGAAGCGATATCATCATAGCATTCAATCGAAGACCATTTGGTATTTGTCATGCCGAGTTCTTCTCCTTCATAGATAAACGGCGTTCCCTTCAAGGTAAATAACACAGTTGCCAGTACTTTTGCCACTAGCTTTTGATCTGCATGATCCGAGAAAAATTTATTCACTGAGCGCGGCTGGTCATGATTTTCAAAAAATGCTGGATACCAGCCGTTTTCTGACGTTGCCTTCTGACTATTACTTAGCGCCTTTTTGAGCTGTGTCAACTTCCAGGCAGCTGGATGGCACCAAAGACTGGATGCTTCCATATCTAGGTCCATATGGCTAAATTCTAGCAGCATATCAAAGGCGCCCTTCCTGCCTACCCATTGTGGCAACTCTTCAGCTGATACACCATTTGCTTCTGCCACCGTAAACATATCTTTTCCAGCAAAAACTTCCCGCTTAAATTCATGTAAGTATTCCAGTATACCCGGTTGATTTGCTGTTGCAACATGCACATTACTCATACCATCCGGACCATCGGCTGGTAAATCCTTAAATTCTTCTGGTTTCTTGATATAGGTAACCGCATCAATACGAAATCCGCCGATTCCCTTATCCAGCCAGAAATTTGCTATCTCATATAACGCTTTGCGTACTTCAGGATTTTCCCAATTTAGATCGGGCTGCTCCTTTGCAAAGGTATGTAAATAATATTGTTTGGTAACCTCATCGAAAGTCCAAGCCGAGCCGCCGAAGATGCCCCGCCAGTTTGTCGGTGGTGCTCCACCTGGTTTGGCATCACGCCATATATACCAGTTACGTTTACAATTTCTGTGGTCCGCTCGTGACTCCTTGAACCAGCTGTGCTGATCGGAGGTATGGTTGAACACCAAGTCCATAACAATACGAATACCACGTTTCTTTGCTTCGCCAATGAGCGTCTCCATATCTGCCATTGTACCGTACTCCGGTGCAATGTTGCGATAGTCGGCAATATCATAGCCGTTATCGACCATTGGCGATACATATACTGGTGTTAGCCAGATCGCGCCTACTCCTAAATCACGAATATAATCGAGTTTTTGCGTTATCCCATTCAAGTCTCCAATACCATCGCCATTACTATCACAGAAGCTCTTTGGATAAATCTGATATACCAACGTTTTTTGCCACCATTTTAAATTCTCCATCTTGACTTTCCCCTTCTTAGAATGTTGCAATTACTGTTTCATCAGCTTTTGCTGTCATACCTGAATGCAGTTTCATTAGCGGATATTCTGTATAATTTGTAACAGCTAATATAACAATAGAAGAATAACCTTCTTTTTCAATTTGTTTTTTATCAAAATTTACAAGAGCTTGACCAGCTCTTACCTTCTGGCCTTGTTTTACAAGTACATTGAACCCGCGCCCTTCCATTTTCACCGTATCAATACCAATATGGATAAGGACTTCGACGCCGCTCACCAGACGCATACCGACTGCATGACCAGATCCATCCATTACCATAGTGATTTCACCGTCTGCTGGTGCTGTCACTACTTCATTTTCTGGATAGACAGCGATACCATCGCCCATCATTTTTTGTGAAAACATTTCATCTTTAACTTTCGTAATCGGAATGACTTTACCACTGACAAACGCCTTCAATGTTGTAGATTTATCTGTGCCAGATGCAGTTTCTGCGTCTGATGTATCTTGCAACAATGCTTCAAAGCGCTCTCTTACCTGTGGTACGGATAAGCCAACAATCACCTGCACTGCATGACCGTTCTTTACAAGGCCATGAGCACCAGCCTTTGTAAATGTGCTTACGCCTTTAATCAACGAATCATCTACGACTGTTACACGAAGACGCGTAGCGCAATTTGTTACATCCTTAATATTTTCCTTGCCGCCAAGAGCCTCAAGGAATACCGCAGCCTTAATATCGCGTTCATCAACATTCATTGTTCCTTCCATCGCTATTTTTGCTTTATACTCAGCTTTGGAATAAAGTTTATCTTCTGCATCATCTTCTGTACGGCCTGGAGTTTTATAATCATTCTTCACAATAAGATAACGGAACACGAAGTAATAAATCGCGGTAAAACAAAGACCAACTACAATTTGCATAATATAAGTTGCAGAATGATATTTAAATAATGGAATCCAGTTCTGCACGAGGGCATCAATAAGTCCGCCACCGAAAGAACCGACTACTCCGAATAAGAAAAATGTCGCAGCAAGTGTTGCAGCAAGTACCGCATGCACTGCGAACAGTACAGGAGCGACGAACAAGAATGTAAATTCAAGCGGTTCTGTAATCCCACATATCACTGCCGTAATCGTAGCTGGAATCAAAAGTCCGGCAACAGCTTTCTTTTTTGCTGGCTTCGCCGTAGCATAAATCGCAAGCGCAATCCCCGGGATACCAAATATTTTGGAAGAACCATGTAATGAGAAACCAGCACCAGGGAACATTTCTTTCAATGACTGAGCCGAAGTTGCAAAATCTTGCAAATGTTGCAGCCAATACTGTTGAATACCACCATCAACAATAGCTGGTCCGAAAATAAAGGGCGTGTAAATAAAGTGGTGTAGCCCTGTTGGAATTAAAATTCTTTCGCAGAAAGTATACATCCATACGCCAAGCGCATCACTCGCTTTTAGAAACTCCTGAAAGGTTCCAATTACGTGCTGTACCGATGGCCATACCAAGCAGAAAAGATACGCAACTGGCAACATGAGAAAGAATCCAGCTGCAACTACGAGAGATGACCCTTTGAAGATACCGAGATAATCAGGAAGATCTACATCAAAGAGACGATTATGCAGCCATACGGTAATTCCTGAAATCAAGATGGCGCCAAGCATACCAATGTCAAGCGTCTTGATATTCGCAATCATTGCTAGGCCTGTACCGCCGCCTGCTTTGAGGCTATAATCCACACCAAACGATGGACCTGCTAGTGTGAGAATCCCTGAAACGAAATAATTAAACACAACATAGATTACAAATGATTCCATGCAGGCTCTTGCCTGATTTTTCTTTGCCAAACCGATTGGTAAAGAAAGTGCAAATAAAAGTGGCATTTGCGCAAACACTGTCCATGCACCCTGTTCAATAACGTACCAGACGTTGTACCACGCCGTCCCCTTTGTTGCTATACTACCAACAATATCCGGGTTTTTGAAAATAATCGATAACGATACCATAATCCCAAAAAAGGAAAACAATATAACTGGTGTAAACATTGCTCCGCCGAAACGTTGTACATTTTGCATGACAACGTCCTTGTTGATTGTCATAAATCCACCCCCATAAAATAATTTTTTCCTTTGCAAACGAATTCTTATAAGTTAGAATTTTTTGAATTCTTTAATGATACCTAAAAACGTAAAATGCTGTTTCAGTAATTTTACAGTAAATAGATTTTGTCATGACATATAGTTTACTTCAGATTGAATCAATCTGTCATACAAGATATCTTGATTTTTATAATAGCTTTTTATTTCCGCACATTCAATAGGTTCAAGGCATTACGGCACTGTAACACAAATGCGTACCAAAGTACATTTCATGTACTTTGGTACATGCCGATAAAAATACAAAAACTGCCTTAAACTTTCGTCAAGACAGTCTTATTTTTACTTTATTTTATTATTGCGGTATAGCTTATACTTCACGTACCATATCTCAATCAAAAGGAAATACGGCAACATCGATTGATATGGTGTCTTATCCTCTTCCGCCTCATAAATTTGAAATGTTGCCGGTGTCACATAGAGATTTTCTGTGCTGAGTCCGGCCAATGTATTGTCATGTAAGCGTGTAATCGATATCAGCGGCACATCTTTCAACTGTAATTTTTGCGCAAACTCCACTGCCAGTGGTGTCTCGCCACTCAAAGAAACCATAATAACTAGATCATTTGGTGTCATCATTTTAACCAATGAGTGAAACTCCTCTTGTCCACGCACCTCATAAATCAATACATCATCAAAAAAGAAAAGCCTTTTTATTTCTTGTACAACATTACTTTGTACATATCCCGAAGCATAAGCAAACACCCGCTTGGCACTATACATAAGTTTGCTTGCATCATCAAAATTACGTTTGACGATTTCCTTCCAGCTATGCTGGTAAAAACTAGTAATAGCCACTAGTACATCCTGTTCTTCGTGAATACTTTGTTCCTCTTCTATCTTCAGTACAGCTTTCAGCTCGCTGAATCCGTCAAGTGATAGTTTCTGGGCAAACCTTACCACGGTCGTACTCGATACACAACATTCTTTGGCCAAATCATGAATCGACATATGCCGGCACTTTTGCTTATTATTAAAAATATACTTCCATATGACCATATCGGTCTGGTTCAAAGCCCCTTTACGCTTGTTAATCAGTTCTTCTAATTTCATCTTCAAGCTCCTATTTTACAAATAATTGCATTGGTCAAAATGAATTTTTGCCTATGTTATTTCTCCACTAAAACTTGTTTTTCCACATACGCTATATATTCCCGAAATAAGATATCCGCGATCATAAAAAATAACGCTGTAGAATTATAGAGTATCCCTGTCGGAACCTTCAACATGGTGGATGGAACATAAAGGTTATACTTTGTATTTTGCGCTAAAAAATTATTGGTGAGATTGGTCATCGACATATATTTGACCCCATGCATCTGGAGGGTATGAACAATATTCTTTAGAAAACTGCGGTTACCTGAGCAAGAAATTATGATGACAACATCGTCATAATCCATATCCACCATTACATTTTCCAGTTCAGTCTCTCCTTCGATGACATGTAGGTATTTCCGCAGAATCAAGAACGTCCTTTGCATCTCCTTACCGATTTCCTTCTGCGCCGCCCCTGTACCATAAACAAAGACCCGCTTGGCATCATGCAAAATCTGGCATATTTCTTCCATTGCCACTGTCCCCATATTTTTTTTGATGGCATCGATATCATCATACAGACACTGTACATAGTTTTTCTCCGCTGGCGTCTGTTCCTCATCCTCCTGCCAACTTAAGAATACCTTAAACTCACTATACCCGGAAAAGCCAAGTTTCTGCGCAAACCGCAGAATGGTTGTTCTAGACACATTGCAGCGCTCAGCTAGCTCATTGATTGACAAGTTGACACAGGCTTTTTTATCCGCACAAATTACCTTCAAAATATATAAGTCATTTTCATTCAGATGTTCATAATACTTATTGACCACTTCTTCTAAACGCATGCCTACACCACCTGCTACAAATAGCAAATTCTTTCCTGCTTTTCAAACTTCGAAAATGCAATGGTTTATTGTTAAACTGTGAGACGTTCTAAAATTGTCCTCGCTACATAAACACCACTCGCTCCAGCTTGTGATAATCCTCTCGTTACTCCGGCACCATCACCAATTGCAAAAAAGTTTGAAATTTTTGTTTCGAGTTGTTTGTTCAATCTTAATCTTGAACTGTAAAACTTCACTTCAACACCATAAAGCAACGTATCGTCATTTGCCATACCTGGAGCAATTTTATCTAATTTATAAATCATTTCAATAATGTTATCTAAGTGACGTTTTGGTAGTACTAAACTAAGATCACCAGGTGTTGCCTTTAATGTAGGCTTTGTAAAACTCTGTGCTAAACGATGTTCATTGCTGCGACGCCCTTTGATTAAATCGCCAAACCGTTGTACGAGTACTCCACCACCTAGCATATTGGAAAAAGAAGCAATTCGTTTTCCATACTGATGTGGTTCATTAAAGGGTTCATTAAATTTATTGCTTACTAATAACGCAAAGTTTGTATTCTTACTATGCAATTTTTCATCACGGAAACTATGACCATTGACAGTAACAATACCGTCCGTATTCTCCGCCACGACATAGCCTTTGGGATTCATGCAGAACGTGCGCACTAAATCACCGTATTGTTTGGTACGGTAAACGAGCTTTGCCTCATAGACTTCATCGGTAATATGTTCAAAGATATTGGCTGGTATCTCTAGCCTCACCCCAACGTCGACTTGGTTATTTAAAAGCTCTAGACCAAGCGTCTTACACTGCTTAGAAAACCACTCTGAGCCAGCCCTACCAGGGGCAGCAATGAGATACTCTGATTTTATTTGGCTGCCAGATTCTAATTCTAGCGTAAACCCTTGTGCTTCGTTAACAATATCTGTAACCGTTGTATCAAATAGTAATGTTACTTTTGTTTTTAAATATTCATAAATTGCCTTAAGCATTTTTAAATTATTTTCTGTGCCGAGATGCCTTACTTTCGCATCAAGCAAATGTAAGCCGACCCCAATTGCTTTTTTACCAATCGAACTATTTTCTGTACTAAATACCTCTGTTGGCGCACCATATTGCATATTGATTTGATCAACATAATCAATGAGCGCGAGTACTTGCTCATCGGATAAATATTCGTTCAGCCAACCGCCAAATTGCGCGGTAAAATTATATTTACCATCAGAAAAAGCCCCTGCGCCACCGAAACCTCGCATAATGCTACAAGGCTTACAATTAATACAGTGGTCCACTTTTTTCTCGGCAATTGGGCATTTCCGTTTGTATATATCTTTGCCTGCTTCAATCAACGCCACCTTCAATTCTGGTTTCTTAAGCACGAATTCATAAGCTGCAAAAATCCCTGCCGGGCCGCTTCCTATGATCGCTACATCAAATTTGTTCTCCATCTTTGAAGCACTTCCTCTCGAATTTGCCTATTATACATACAATAATATTATAGCTTATATTCTAGGTCTTAGCCACCAGGGTTTTCCACTTGCACATATTTTGCCCGCGATAAAGTTTTTTTGCATTCTTCACCTATTTATATGTATAATATGTACTATCTTAATTTATGGGGGAATTATTTTTTATGTTAACCGAAAATTTTTATGTCATATTGGCAATTGTACTTTATCTTGCCTTAATGATGGTCATTGGTCTTTATTTTTATAATCGTACAAAAAACATGTCAGATTACATATTAGGCGATCGTCAGCTTGGTGCCTGGGTAACATCCTTAAGTGCCGAAGCTTCAGACATGAGTGGCTGGATGCTTATGGGTTTACCAGGCTACGCCTATGTCACTGGCCTTGGCGCCGCTTGGATTGCCCTTGGCCTTGCTCTAGGAACCTATGCTAACTGGCGCTTTATTGCTACTAGATTTCGTCGTTATACTGAAATTGCCAATGATTCTTTGACTATGCCTGACTATTTCCAGAATCGTTTTCATGATACATCAAATCTACTTAGAATTATCTCCGCGATATTTATTCTTATCTTTTTTATCATTTACACCTCCTCAGGCTTTGTTGCCGGCGGTAAACTATTCAATACGGTTTTTGGTATTCCTTATGAATATGCCTTGCTTTTAGGGGCTTTGGTTGTGGTTTTCTACACTTTTGTTGGTGGTTTTCTAGCAGTATGTTGGACCGATTTTATCCAGGGCGTCATGATGTTTTTTGCAATTATTGCAGTTCCTTTATTCGGTGCCTATACACTAGGCGGGATTACACCAACTTTTACGGCCCTTTACATGATAAACCCTGAATATTTCAATCCATTTTCTAAAGCAGACGGTAGTCTTTTCAGCTTTATTGAAATTATTTCACTACTCGCTTGGGGACTTGGCTACTTTGGTCAACCACATATTTTAGTTCGCTTTATGGCCAGTAAATCTTCCAATGAAATTAAAAGAGCAACAAAAATTGCGATGACTTGGGTTATCATTTCACTCGCCGCTTCCGTTATTCTTGGTATGGTTGGTAAAGTTTTTTTAACCACAGAACTCACTGGCTCTGATGTAGAAACAGTATTCCTAGTTATGACAAATGAGCTTTTCTCACCATTCGTTGGTGGGTTAATTCTTTCGGCAGTCTTAGCGGCCATTATGAGCACCGCTTCTTCGCAATTACTCGTTGCCGCTTCTGCCTTTTCACAAGATTTTTACAAATCTGTCATTCATAAAACTGCTTCAGATAAAGAACTTGTTTGGACCAGTCGCGCTGCCGTTATCGTTGTTTCAACAATCGCGATTATCATTGGTATGAATCCTAACAGTCTCATACTTGACATGGTAGCCTACGCTTGGGCAGGGTTCGGTGCTGCTTTTGGTCCAGCAATCTTACTTTCCCTTTACTGGCGGAGAACGACACGCAATGGAGTTTTAACTGGGGTTATCGTTGGTGGCGTCACCGTTCTGATTTGGAAACAATTCGCATGGTTTGGTCTATATGAAATAGTACCTGGCTTTCTTCTTTCCCTACTTTCCATCTACTTGGTAAGTAAAAATGATGCAGAACCAGACAAACAAACCCTTGCAGTGTTTGATGCTGTAGAAAAAAGTGATATATAAAATAAAAGAATCGGTAACGCAAAA
>JARBTT010000195.1 GCA_029240055.1 Anaerosinus sp. | reverse complement strand
AGGGCCAACTAAAGGTTGCGCATAATAAAGATTAGCAACAATGACGCCAGAAGCAATCGCTAGTAGAAGTGTAATCCAGCTTGGAACTTGTTTGGTTTTTGATTGTACGGTATTCATAAAATATCCCTGCCTTAATTTTGATTTTTAATTATAATATAAATACTAAACGTTTAGTTTAGTTATTGATTTAATTATAAACTATACGTTTAGTATTTGTAAAGTATTTTATTTTCTTATAAGAAAATATTTAGTATAATGTACGTATAGTTTTAATTAAGGAAATACACAGGAGGGATTTTTTGGAAAAGAAAAAAGGGCGTCCTCGTAACGTCGAAACGGAAAAAGCGATTCTGGCTGCTTCTTATGATTTATTGCTAGAGGCTGGCTTTGGAACTGTAACTGTTGAAAAAATTGCTGAACGTGCCAAGGTGAGTAAAGCGACCATTTATAAATGGTGGCCCAACAAAGCTGCGGTTGTTATGGATGGATTCCTATCTGCGGCTATGTCTAGACTTCCCGTACCAGATACGGGTTCTGCTGTTAATGATATCATCATTCATGCTAGCAATTTAGCCAAATTTCTGACTAGCCGAGAAGGTAAGGTAATCAATGAATTAATTGGAGAAGGACAATTTGATTTAAAGCTAGCAGCAGAATATCGATTAAGGTATTTTAATCCTCGGCGGCTTGATGCAAGGCGAATTTTAGAACGAGGTGTGCAAAGAGGCGAGCTAAAGGAAGAGTTGGATCTTGAATTGTGCATTGACTTAATATATGGTCCGATTTTCTATCGTTTGTTAGTAACTGGTGAAAACCTAGAGGAAGATTTTATTAGAGTCTTAATAAATTATGCTTTTCAAGGTATTCAATTAAAAAGATAATATAGAAATGGATGATAGGTGTCTTACCTTTACCCATAAAAAAACTGCCATAAACTTAAGTTTATAGCAGTTTTTTTATGGATGAGATAGTATTTTTAAAAACAGATGGCATTTAAATTATAGGTCGATTTATTTCAATGTTATAGTAGCGCATATACTTTTTAATAGAGCAGTCTCTAAAATACGTGGTTGATACTTTCGGTGGGACAAACAACCTGTCACCATGTTCCTGATTTGCCCTTGCACGATTCTAGAAACGTTTGCTATAATGCAAACAGGTGCTACTATAACGGTAGGCGGTTTTACCTTCCCCAAAGAAATGGGGTGAGCATATGGAAACTATGGAGCTTTATGTATTATTGATACTTGCGACAGGTTACATTATTGCAATAAAAAAGAATTAACCGCCCACATCCTGCAAGATTTTAGCGGTTAACTTCTTTAAGTAAATCCTATATCTTTTGTCAGGTGAACCGTTTACCAGTAGCACCCTTTATATAATTATCATAATCGTATAATTTCATACTGTCAAGTATTAAGCGATTGGATTTATTTTCAATCGCTTGTTTTTAGTTCTGGCGGCTTAATTATGTCAACATACGATAGGCTTGTCTTTAGGTTTTAACAAAGTTTAGATACATTATTCATAAAACCAAATAAACAAAAGACGAATCACAAGGTAAAGGCGATTTTAGGCGCATTACCTTGTGATTCGTTTTTATTCCCGCGCTTTTATTTACAAATCATTACTGGAATTTTGATTTGGTTTAATACTTCTTGACTTACAGAACCCAAGACGATGGATTTTATTTTGCCTAATCCGCGTGAACCCATGATAAGAAGGTTTGCATCTATTTCATTTGCATAAGTTAAGATGGTTTTTGCTGGATGACCATATAAAATACGACTATAAGCTGAAATTTCTTGAGGAACTTTTTGCATTGTAGACTGTATAATTGATTGTGCTATTTGATCATTTGCGGCCAGAACATCATCAACAAGGTACACGTCGTCTCCCGCTGTATGTATCGCTTTTACGTGAAGAAAATATATTGCTGCTGCAAATTTTTCCGCTATTTGTATAGCTGATAAAACAGCCTGTGATGAATGTGCTGATCCATCAATTGGAACAAGAATACGTTGAATAAATTCTTTTTTCATTCTTAACACCCCTTAAGAGTTCTTCTTTCTTTTTAGTATAGTACACAAATATGTATAAGTAAAATTTGGATTTTATGAGAAAATGGACAAGATGATTGTCCCATTTGAAAACAGAGAGTATCTAAATTATAGGTTGGATTTATTTGAAGGTTATAGTACCGCGTATAGTTTTTCATAGAGCAGTTCTTATAATGTGTGGTTGATATTTTCGTTGGGATGAACAACCTGTTCCTAAGTCCCACATGTCCCATATGGAAGCACAACGACTAGGTCAAGAAATTTGGTATGAGAGTTTCGTAACAAGGGTTTGCAAAGTCGAAAAACTTGGACTTTTTAAACTAGATGTTGAATAGTATACGGTGGGGTAACGGTTCCTCCAACAGCCGATTCAAGGCTTTTGCGCGCATAAAAGGCCCTTCCAATTGCATAACCGCCATTGGAAGGGCCTCAAAAACGTTTCAGTAGTTTATGTAACTATTATCTTATTGATGCATCAATGTATCTAAACTGTTTTTATAATTAAGGAAACAGCACAATAAGCTAATAATATAGCTAAAAGGACATTAACGGTTTTTCCGTGCTTTACAATAAATTTTTGAAATATTGTGCCAAATAGTGTCCAACATACTGTACAAATAAAAGCGGTCAAAGAAAGCAGAACACAAAACATTATTAAAATGAAAGGTGATTGATATTGCGGTAAAATAAACGATGAAAAAACAGTTATCCCATATAAAATCGTGTTTGGGTTGACAAATTGTAAAATAAATCCTTGAAAGAATAAATTACTTTTTTCTTCATTGTACTCGCTTCCTGCAACGGGCTTACTTATTAACGTATTCCAAGATAGCCATAATATATATCCGGCACCTATCCAGACCATAATCAACTTAATTGAAGGAAAAATATCAAATACGGCCCAACTAAAAAGGCCACACAAAAGTAATACAAAAAATGTACCTGTAGATACTCCAAAATTAAACTGGATACTTTTTTTAAATCCAAACTTTCCTGCATTGGACAATGATATGATTGCGTTAGGCCCTGGAGAAACGTTTGACACAAAAACATATGATAAAAATTCCAGAAGATTTATCATCATAAATACTTCACCTCTTTACTCTATATTTGCAACATGATACACTGTATAACATACAATAAGGACAGTATAGTGCTCGTGCATTATAATAATACCAAATGTGCAGTATGCTGTCAAATGTAAGGAAGGTGTATTTTTGGATAATCTTAGTCATGTCATCTCTGAAAACTTGAAAAGAGTGAGAGAAGAAAAAAAGCTTAGTCTTGATACTGTGGCAAAGTTTTCAGGGGTAAGTAAAAGTATGCTTGGACAAATCGAGCGTTGCGAAGTGAACCCAACAGTATCAACCATGTGGAAGATTGCAAATGGACTTAAAGTATCTTTTTCGCAATTCATAAATCATGCGGAATCTAATGTTGAATTAATAGACATTAACAGCCTTGAACCATTGATTGAAGACGAAGGAAGGGTGAAAATTTATCCAACGTTTTCTTTTGATAGCACTCGACGCTTTGAAGTATACTCTGTTGAATTCAATAAGAAAGGGTATTTATCCACTGAACCTCATTTACATGGTACTCAAGAATTTATAACCGTATTTAATGGAGAAGTGACAGTTACGTTAGGTGAAAAAAGATTTGTTGTCAATGCGGGCAAAGCAATACGTTTTAAAGCTGATGAGCCACATAGTTATGAAAACACAGGAGATTCAATTTGTTTACTTGATATGGTGATTTATTATCCAGATTAGATTGTATTTACGTTATTCGCACTAACCCGCAAGCAATGTACTATGGCCCCAAACCCTGCCACTTCGGGCCCAATTACCCCAAAAGTCAGCGCGTTACGATCTTTGTTGAGTGTCCGTCAGACGTTAGTGCGTCCATTTTCGGGAGCTTTGCCCCAGAAAGAATACGCTTGAAAGTAACCTGTGCCTCCCGGTACAATTCAATGTTTGCTTCATGCTCCACGTAATATTTCAGACTGTACTTTGCGGCTTTATATTTCTCAAACACAGCGCGGTTTTTTGCATAGTCAACCGTTGACGTCATTTAGACAAAGTGAAGCGTACTTTTATCTTTAATTAGTACTCCATTAAAGAATACTTAGCGGGATAAAAGGTCTATTTTTGAAATAAATTAGTTAAGGGGAGAAACGATTTAAAACTGCTATGAACTTAGGTTTGTAGCGGTTTTTTTGTTGTGGGTAAAACAGATGTTTTCCAACGAAAATAGCAAATCGGCAAGAGACGAATCTCAAGTTAGTACTAATTCAAAGAGCGCAATGAAGGCTAAACTCCCTGCGGTCAGACAGAAAGCCTTCAAAGCTAGAGAATAGTTAGATTCGTCTATGTTGCCTTGGTTGAAAAATTTTCTTATGTAAAACATCTATTTCTTTCGATAAGTTCCATTGTAAGATTGAATTTTGCTTTTAAACAATATATAATAAAGTCAAATAATATAAAACAATTTAAAACGATAAAAATATAATGAAAACATACGAAGGGGCGTTAGCACATGAGCGATTTATATATGTCTCCACGAATTTTAAAATTGAAGGATAAAATGTTATCCGATAAGCGGTTTGCGTCGATTGAGCAGGCGATGATTATTACGGATACGTATAGGGAAAATGAAGATAAGCCTGTGATTATGAAACGGGCATTGGCGTTGAAAAATGCTTTGAGTAAAATGGAAATCGCTGTGGAAGCGGGTGAATTGATTGTTGGCAATCGTACGAAGGGTGTGCGAGCTGGGGTGGTGTTCCCTGAGAGCGGTAGTTCGTGGATTGATCGTGAAATAGAAGGATTGCCAACGCGTCCGCAAGATCGGTTTGATGTACGGTCAGAAGACATTGCGACTTTTCGTGAAGTGATAAAACCATATTGGCAGGGCAAGTCACT
>JARBTT010000194.1 GCA_029240055.1 Anaerosinus sp. | reverse complement strand
TGATTAGTATAACAAATTCACTTATCTTTGTAAAATGTTTTTAAATAGGCGTATAGCGGCTATCTGTGCCGGCATGATGTTTCTATTGGTATTTACTGGTTGCAAGAGTAAATTTGAGAAATTGCGCGCAAGCAATAATATCGCTCAAAAGTATGAAGAAGCCGTAAAACTATATGAGAAAAAGAAATATACAAAGGCATTAGTTTTGTTCGATGACTTGCGGACTAAATTTCGCGGACAAGCTGAAGCAGAAAATATCTACTATTATCTGGCATTTGCCAATTACCGTCTGAAAGATTATACTTCAGCGGCATACCATTTTAAGGACTTTGCCGATGTTTACCCAAACAGTCCTCGGGCTGAAGAATGTCGTTTCATGCATGCCTATTGCTACTATTTAGATTCACCTCGATCAACTTTAGATCAAGCAAATACAAAAAAAGCAATCGATGCTTTACAACTTTTTGTCAATCTCTACCCAGAATCTGAACGCGCTAAAGAAGCTGCAGATCTGATTCAAAAGTTAAGAGACAAACTTGAGCTTAAAGCTTTTGCGAACGCCAGACTCTATTACGACATGGGGCTTAATGATGATTACAGAGCTGCTGTTATTGCATTACAAAATGTATTAAAAGAATATCCTGACACCAAATACGCTGAAGAAATTGAATTTCTGACGCTAAAGGCACAATACATTTTTGCCTCAAAAAGTATTCTGCAAAAGCAGGAAAGCAGATATGACGAAACATTGGATTATTACCGTAATTTTGCAAGCAATTACCCTAATAGCAAACATATAAAAGAAGCCGAATCCATTCGTGAAGATTCCGAAAAAGGAATTAAAACAGCCACTTCTCACATGAAAGAATATAAGAAGGCTCTTGCTGAGCAAGAAGCGTATATAAAAGAACAAAAGGCGAAAAAAGAAAAAGAAAATACCGAAAAAGATGAGTCAAAAAAATAACAATTCAATTCCAAATTCTACAGTTACACGTGACCTGAGACAATTGGACAAAGGAACCGACAATCTCTATGAATCTATTGTAGTTATTTCCAAACGCGCAAATCAAATTGCGGTAGATGTAAAAGAAGAACTCAACGGAAAACTTGCTGAATTTGCAAGTAATAACGACAATCTAGAAGAGGTATTCGAAAACCGCGAACAGATTGAGATTTCCAAACATTATGAGCGTATGCCAAAACCAACTTTGGTAGCAATTGATGAGTTTTTACACGACAAAGTGTATTACAGAAATCCTTCAAAAGAGCAGGACTAATTGCCAATCTCATAAAATGGCTTTAGCAGGGAAAAATATTGTAATTGCTGTATGCGGTAGTATCGCCGCATACAAAATTGCGTCCCTCATTCGTCTGCTCATAAAAGCGGATGCCCATGTTAAAGTGATTATGTCTGAGGAAGCCACAGCTTTCATTACCCCTCTTACGCTTTCTACACTATCCAAAAATCCGGTTTTAATTGACTATTACCAACCCAATACAGGTGAATGGAATAATCATGTGGAAATTGCTTTGGAAGCTGATTATATACTCATAGCTCCTGCAACAGCAAATACCATCGCTAAGATGGCTAACGGGCTCTGTGATAATCTACTTATGGCAGTATATTTATCAGCAAAGTGTCCAGTGTTCTTTGCTCCGGCAATGGATTTGGATATGTGGAAACACTCATCTACACAATCCAATATTGCCAAACTTGGAACTTACGGCAATATAATCATACCTCCTGAAAAAGGTGAGTTAGCCAGTGGATTAATAGGTGAAGGACGTCTTGCTGAACCAGAGGAACTTTTCCGGTTTCTAGCAGATTTTGCCAACGAAAAACTTCCCCTATCGGGTCTAAAGGCGCTTGTATCGGCTGGACCAACGCATGAAGCCATAGATCCTGTCCGCTTTATTGGCAATCATTCCAGTGGAAAGATGGGTTTTGCCATTGCCCAACAATTAAAGGAACTTGGAGCCGATGTCACATTAGTTTCTGGACCTACTGCACTGCCACATCCACAACAAATGACAGTCGTACCTGTCATTTCCGCGGCCGAAATGCTTCAAGCCTGTGAAAAGTATTTCGACGATGCTTCCATTATTGTCATGAGTGCCGCAGTTGCGGATTATACTCCTATAGAAGTGGCATCGCAGAAAATAAAGAAGATAGAAAATGAATTTTCTATCGCTTTGAAGAAAACAACTGACATTCTAGCGACTTTAGGCGCAAAAAAGAAGAAAAATCAATTACTAATTGGATTTGCTTTAGAGACCAATAATGAACTCAAGAATGCAAAAGACAAATTAGTTCGAAAAAATCTCGATTTTATTGTGCTCAATTCCATGCAGGATCAGGGTGCTGGGTTTGCTACAGATACAAACAAAGTCACAATTATCAATCGATTGGGCGAAAACAAAACATTTACTTTGAAATCGAAGAAAGAGGTTGCAAAAGATATTTGTTCGATCATTGTGCAGTATATTCCTCCCGAAAATTGATCTTAGAATCCTAAGGAATATATGTCATGTCCCTTATTCTACTAAAGATTCATAATTCTTAGTTCTTTCGGGTAGTAATTATTGATCCTATTTGGTAAGATTTTCATCCAGCCTAATGACATCCCTTGATATTTTGCTAGGGCCCAGCCCTTAACATTGGGAGAACCTGCCTCTAATGTCAAGTTTTCCTTCCTAAGGTAATTTTGAGCCTCCTCGAGTGTAAACTCAAGACTTTGTATATTAGGGTTCAATACATTACTTAATGCCAATGCATGGCTTGGAATCAGTTCCTTTCGGTTGAGCTTTCCTATATTGATTCCAGCATTCTTAAGATAAAGCACATTCTGGAGATACTTCAAATCATTTTCATATTTTTTTGGGAATATATAGAGATCATCGTGATGGATAAATAGAAAGAACTCATTCACATCCATTATCCAGGTGTCCAAAATGCCCTTCGGCACATCCGATTTTTCTGGTTTTATCCGCTTTCTATTAAATGTAGATTGCTCAGCTATCTTGCGCAAAACAGTAATAAAAAAACCTTCTCCGCCTAATTTATGGGGATAGAAACGGTACCCATGTGCGTTGTATTCAACCGATGTTGTATGCTCAATCCCCCAATTATCATCAATTGCAATCTCAATTGACTCAAAATCTCCCGTCCCTATTAACCAATCTGCTATATCTTCATTTTCCTCTTCAGAATAAGAGCAGGTTGAGTAAAGGAGGTATCCACCTGTTTTCAATGTAGCGATACTTTCTGCTAATATTCGTTGTTGTCTTTCACTACAAAGTTTAACATTAGCTTCCGACCATTCATCTATCGCATCGACATCCTTTCTAAACATACCTGATCCTGAGCAAGGTGCATCTACGACCATGAAATCAAAATATCCAGGCAGACGATCAAATGCCGAAGGATCATTATTTGTGACCACCGTGTTCGCATTTCCCCATTTTATTAGGTTATCCTGTAAGATATTTACACGGGTCTTGATTATTTCGTTGGCGACAAGTAGGCTGTCGGGATGTAAACTACTGTTCAGCAAAGTCGATTTTCCACCAGGAGCTGCACATAGGTCCAGTGCATATACCGGTTTAGATTCTACCTTCAGCTCACGGATGATGTGGTCTATAAACATAGATGAGGCATCCTGGGGATAATACCCTCCTGCATGAAATAAAGGATCGAGTGTAAATATGGGGCGTTCTTTGAGATAAAAAGCGCTCTTGCACCAAGGTACCATTCCCGTACTGGGAAATGGGCATTCCTGCAATTTTCGCGTGTTTAGCCGTATCGCTGTTGCCCGTTGGGCCTCTTCATGCACTCTAATAAATTCAGCAGTATTGAATAACGGATTTGAACCTAATTTTTTTACTAATGAATTTGGCAGAAAATTACTCATGTCGTCCTAATAATTTGTGCTAAAATTAATATAAATAAAAATGAAGTCAAAATAAGTAGTAAATTACGGGAAAGAGTAAATTTGTATCATGAAAGATCTCAAAAAATACGCTATTATCCCGGCGACACCAGAAGAACTGTATCTCGCCTTAATAACCGAAATTACTGCCCGCCTTTGGACCGGTGATCTTGTCTCAATAGATCCGACAGTAAATGGCGAATTTTCATTATGGGATGGTGCAATTACTGGTCGATTCTTGGAATTAGAACCTTCCATTAAAATTGTCCAGGAATGGTATTTTGGAGAAACCGACAGCCCTTCAATCGTTACCTTGAAGCTGCATGAACACAAAAAGGGAACATCATTAGAGATTAGACAAACTAATATACCCGATGACGATTACGAAAATATTGCCGAAGGTTGGGAAGATCCCTATATCTCTTCCTTAATTGATTTCTATACTGAAGAAGATTAATCTTGAACAATATCGCTGGAGAGCCTAGTTTTTGGAAGCTAGGCCCTTTTCGTTATCCTATTTAAAAATCCGTAACCTTCGTCTGAATCCTTTTTCCAGGATATAAAATTTAAAAGCTTCTCTTAAGACCTTTTTAACAGCATTAGCATCTTAATATCTGCCATCTATTAAAGATCCTTTAACTCCAAAAATAACTTAATTTAATCCATCTGTCCCCTTCAATTACTAGGTTCGCGTCTATTTGAGGAAGATCACCGACATTAGGCTAGGCCAACAACGACTGAGATGAGCGATTATAGAAGAATGGTATAATCCGGAGCTCGTTTTCAAAGACGCTTGTCTTCTATACCTATTCCAAGGCATGAATCGGAAATATAAATCAAGAACAGCAGTGGGATATAAGGCTATTGTAACATAGTGAAGGAAACTTTAAGAAGCCCGATAATGGGATCGTATTGACCAGCATTCCCGGGTGCAAGCCGGATTCATGGATGCCTGACGTGGGCGGCACTGTTTTTCGAAAAGTATGTAAAAGCAAGAAGCCCTTGACTGTTTCCAGCAAGGGCTTCCGTGTAAAAAAAGGCACCGACCTACTCTCCCACC
>JARBTT010000193.1 GCA_029240055.1 Anaerosinus sp. | reverse complement strand
TTCTTGTGCTGCGTGAATCGCTTCTAAATTTTCCTTCGAAATTTTCTGATCAAATATGAGTGTTCCGTCCATGTCAGATGCAATTAACTTTATCATTTTTAAATTCTCCATTGTATATTTTTTGCTTATTTCTATAGAAAGTTTTTCTATCTTTTTCAGGAGTCCATGCCATTTCTTTTAGTAAAATTGCAGGGACTGTTCTGACGAGTCAATCCAATAAATCTATTATCATCACTCTATCTTTGTAATATTTCCTATAAACACAAAGAACTCCTGCCAAATTTCAACAAAAATTCGGCAGGAGTTTCATCCTTAAAAATATCTGATTAAAATAAATCATCACCACTTTTAAAATCAAAACCTGGATGATTATCAAATCTCACCACGCCTACTAGTGCTTTTCCTCTTACAGCTGCTTTAATCCTTGCAACGCCCTCGACACCAAAACCCGCACAGAGTTCAATGGCCTCAATACCTTGTTCGACCAATTTCCTGGCAACTCCTTCGGCCTCCTGGTAGGTTTTCACACCTACAACATATAATTGCACAACTGGTGCATTAATGGTTGCATTATGAATTTCCTCGTCAGTTTCTGGTGCAATAAATATAAATGCCGCTTTAAAAGCCATAATAAAATTATTCCTCCTTCTATAATCAAAAGTAGCGAGTACATGATGCAAAAACTTTAATACGTTATGCGATCAAGCTCACTACTAATATTACGTCAATTCGGCAATTTTTCATTGTAAAAATGCGACATAAAATTTTTATCCTGCAGGAACAACGATGGAGATTCTCCTACATACTCTTTAAATTCTTTTATAAAATGGGATTGATCATAATATCCATGCTCTAGTGCACTCGTTAGATAATCCTTATTTTGATTCAGTAACAACTGTTTCAATACAGTTTCAAACCGAGAAATTCGTTGAAAAGTTTTCGGACTCACTCCGACTGCTTCCCCAAATTTCCTTTGAAGTTGTCTGTCACTAATAAATAAGTCACTACTTACGTCTTTCAACCTAGCTGCATCACAACCATAAAACACCTTTTCCACAGCCATATCTAGCCATGACTTTGGGTGCTGGTACATTTCTAAAAATTTCATGAGAAACGCTTCTATTATAGCAATCCGTTTCTCAATATTTTCTGCCTCTATCACCCGTTCTCCGAATTCTTGCCCTTTTTTTCCCCATATTTCATTAATATCGATAAACGAGTCTATTAACTCTTTGTTTGATTCCCTACAAAAATGCCGGAAAGCTCCTGCGCGAAACCTAACCGAAATAAAACCGCTGCGTTTTATTCTATTCAGATAGTAGCATTCAGAACGAGGAGATATGATATGGCAATTTGGCACTATTAAAACTTCATCTTTCTGATTTTTTGCAATGAATGGTTCATAATAGTGAAACATTAGCTCCGTTCCTGTACCAGGAAGAATTTGAGGTAAATCTGGTTCATTCTCCCACAGCCAATAACGACTAATATATTGTCGCAAGTATGGATTGGGTTTAAAATTCAATAGTTTCAAGAATAATATCCCCTCCTCCAATTATCCTTTCGTCGACAAGTTGTATTATTTAATATATAAAAACTATCTTTCTCTCCGAAATCCCTTTTCCCTGCTAATCTTTGATAAAGTAACTATATTCTGCAACAATATGAATGTTTTACTTAAGGTAATGGCTTCGGGTGGGCGCGTTGCCATACTTTCATTTCATTCAGGAGAAGATCGTCGCGTAAAAAGATCTTTTAAACACTTTTTTCGTGAAGGCGTTTATCGTGAAATAGCACCCGATCCTATTCGAGCATCAGCAGAAGAATGCCATATCAATAGTCGTGCCCGTTCTGCTAAATTGCGTTGGGCAATCAAATCATAAGATTCTAGCTTTCCTTGTAATGAACTGCCCCTGCCTAATCGAGAGGGAAAAGATAAAATTCTGTAACTGGATTTCGCTAAATGCGGAATCCAGTTTTTTTATGCGGTTTTTTCGAGCAAAGAATTCCCGACTTACAAAGTACTACCTCTGATCAATTACTAACTTCGAATGTCACTTGCACATTCCCCTTCCCCAAAGCCTCTTTAAGTCCGGAAATGTCTTCTATAAACCCGAGCTTAACGTATCCGCCATACGAATTGGAATACGTATTATAGAATAGTACCAAGGAATTAGAAGACCAACACATAATCTCACCTGCATGGATTGTTGCAGGCGTCTCTGCCGATTGGACAGGCAAATTCTCCAACAGATGGTAATATTTCTCCTTGCCGTTCAACTCACTCATATTGACAGTCATTGGTAACTTTGAAACCAAAGCCTGTGCTGTTTCGTTATCATAAAGCTTCGCAGTGAAAACTTTATTACCTACTGTAATTTTCGCGTTTCTCATTTTCTCACCTTCAACACCGCCAGTCTTCTTACTACCTTTGCTTTCCGTAGAAGACTCAGAATTTAACATTGTTGAACCGGAATTGGTGGGAATTGAACTGCCTGCTGCTGTTTCTCCAGAAATCTTAGCAGCGTTGTAAGCAGTCAGGGAGAACGTTAAAAGCACAGACAGCAGCAAAAAAAAGATTTTTTTTGAGCCCTTTATTTTCATTTAAATCTCCCTCCCGATTTATCTGAACGATTTCCAAAGAACTTGTCTCAGTCACCGCAGGTTTCTCCGACGATGCAGATTGACTAGGTTGTTGCCGCATATCAAGATTTCTCAAGATCATCGTAGTTTTCAATTTTTGAGGCCAATCGTTCTCTTGTTGCCTGCAAATTTGCAATACGATCATCTAAACGGTTTAATTCTGTCAGTAAAAGCTCCTTCCTTATCTCCTTTGTTTTACTTCCCTGCTGATAAAGCCGGACATATTCAACAAGGACTTCTACTGGAACACCCGTTTTTCGCATGCAGTGAATAAATTCAATCCATCCACAGCTGTAATCGTCATAGTCGCGAATCCCATTTGGTTTACGCGGAACCGGCGGGATCAAACCGACTCGTTCGTAATAGCGCAATGTGTCTTGTGTCATACTGTATTTTTCACTGACCTCTGAAATTAGCATTTGATTCACTCCTTCATTTCAATTGTTTACCTTAATTCGTTCCTGTTTCAACCAAATCGCTCATAACAGAACTTGGTTTTCCCGGGCTGCACATATAAATTCTTATAAAAATGAATACGATACTTAACAGCGAAAACAACAGTCCCCCAAGCACAACGTACTTTATACCGAGGCCGGATATAAAGTAGCCACATACCGTTGCTCCCAGGGTTGTTCCTAGGTTAGCTGCTGTTAAAAATAATCCATTCGCAAAATCAGGCGCTTCCGGAGCTGCAGTCGAAATCCAATATTGGTTAATATTGCCCCCTATGCCGCCTAAAATTCCCCATACCAAAGTAATCAAAGCCATAGGCACCGTAAACTGCCCAGTCACGAATAATATAACATAAACTGTTCCTATTAAAAACGGAAAAGCAACTACCGCTTTCAGCGCATTTTTCGTAAGCAGTCTTCCGGCGATAATAGTGCCTAGAATATTTGCCAAACCATACACCAGCAATACGAGGCTTATTGTATGCAAGGAAAACTTTGTAACCCTTTCTAGATATTCTGCCAGATAGCTAAACACTCCAAACACTGCACCATTCATTAAAATAACAGCAATAATGGAAGTCCAGGTCGTTGTTTTCTTCAAAACGCTTAACTGTGCTCCATAAGAAATCCTTGCCTTTACCGGCATAGATGGTACAAAGAAAATTGTAGCAACAAATGCTATAGCGTTTACGACAGCGAAAAACACCATTGCCATTTCCAGTGAAGCTGCCCCGGCAATAAAGTTGCTGACTGGTACGCCAATAACCATCCCTGCCGATACTCCGACAAACACCTTTGCAACAGCCTTAGGAGCTTTTTCCTGACTGGTCGACGCAGCCGCTACGGTAAACGCCAGAGAACAATAAATCGGATGGAAAAAGGCCGGAACCACACGGGCAATCAGAGCAATCGTAAAGTTTGTCGCAAAGATCGAAACAATGTTGCCGGCAATAAAAACCCCCAATACCAGCAGCATGACCTTCTTACGATCAATCCCAGAAAACAAGAGTGGCATCGTCGGGCCGGATATGGCAACCACCAGCGCAAAGAGACTCACGAGCAGTCCCGCCTGGGATATACTTACATGGAACCGCTCCGCCATAAAAGGCAATACGCCGATCATCCCCATTTCCGTATTTAAAATGCCAAAAACGCCTATGGTTAATATAAAAATAAGCAAATTAGTTTTTTTAATCATAAATACCCCCTCTTTCAATCATTATGAACCAAATGGACTGCCTCTCATTCTTTCAAGTCTTTCCTTACTATTTTCGTTATATTCTAAGGCTATCACCTTGTCTTAACTCCAGGTCAAGTTTTTTTTATTACAGCTATTTTGTAACTTAGGAACACAAAAAAATTGCAAAGTCTATTGACTTGGTGTTAACACCAGATGATACGTTTTAATTGTTATAGGAAAAACCGTTAACAAAAATATGGTATTAGACATGTTATCAATACTTTAACTTGTCTAAAGAGGGGGGAATAAGGAATTCCAGCAACATAAACGTGAACAGAGTAATGAAATCAGAAAAAATATTGAAAGGGGTTTAAAATGAAAAAAAATCTATTATCACACGTGGCCTTCACCTTCTCACAGCGATGGCACTGGGCTTGGTTTTATCCACGCCCGGCGTTGGCATTGCATTCGCGGCAGACATGTCCAATGGAGCAGACAATTTTTATAAGAGCGACAAGGTACCATGCAGAAAGTTACGTTTAAAAATCAATACAACATGAAGGTTGTAGGGAATCTTTTTATTCCCAAAGATTTAAATCAGAACGCCAAAAATCCTGCGATCATTGTTGGGCATCCTATGGGCGCGGTAAAAGAACAAAGTGCGAATTTGTATGCCACGAAAATGGCTGAACAGGGATTCGTTACTTTGTCCTTGGATTTGTCTTT
>JARBTT010000192.1 GCA_029240055.1 Anaerosinus sp. | reverse complement strand
GCTGAAGGCGTCATCGCTGTGATGAATGGGCAGCGTTGGCCGAAAGTTTGCAATCCAAAAGCTTATGAACATCCACGCTGGAATAAATAAAAAAACATTGCGTGTCTTCATGAAAGTTAAAAAATGATAGTTCTAATCGAGTAGGATGATTATTTAGACATATCATCAGGAATCTAATTTTAGAAAGAAGAGATTGATCATGAGTAAACTATATTCGTTATTAAATATAGGGAAAATTGTAGCAGGTGCAGGCTGCATTGAACAAATAAAAGACATTGTAGAAGATTTTGAAGCAAAGAATGTGGTAGTTATTACCGATCAAGGTGTTTGGCAAACTGGTTTAATTGATAAACCAAAGAAAATCCTTGAAGCTGCTGGAGTTAATGTTCATATCATTAACGATACACCTCCAGAACCAGCGTTAGAACAAGTCAATGCTATTTTCAATGCTGCAAAAAACTTTGAATGTCAGATGATCATTGGTATTGGCGGCGGTAGTTCCATGGATACTGCAAAATTAGTATCACTCTTATTAACCAATGATGTAACTTTATATGATTTAGTTAAAGGAAAAACAAAATTCAAACGTCGTGGTGTACCAACACTTATGATTCCAACTACAGCAGGAACTGGCTCGGAAGCAACACCAAATGCGATTGTACTAGTGCCAGAAGAGGAATTAAAAGTAGGAATTGTCAGCGAAAAAATGGTTTGTGATTGTGTAATATTAGATCCAGAAATGACAGTTGGATTGCCAAAACATATTACTGCAAATACAGGGATGGATGCTTTATGTCATGCAATTGAATGCTATATTTCGAAAAAAGCAAATCCATTCAGCGATACCTTCGCGTTGAAAGCAATTAACTTAATTTCTCGCAGTATTCGCACCGCATATAATGACGGTAAAAACTTACAAGCTCGTGAAGATATGCTTTTAGGCGCAACTTTCGGGGGAATTTCCATTGCAACGTCTAGTACGACAGCCGTACATGCATTATCTTATCCGTTGGGTGGGAAATATCATATTCCACATGGTTTATCGAATGCAATTTTGCTCCCGGATGTTATGAAATTTAATTTAGATGTCTGTGAAGAAAAATTCAAAGACATTGCCGTTGCAATGGAACTTGATTTAACAGGTTGTACAACGAAACAAGCTGCAGAAAAAATGATTGAAAATTTATATTCTATGATTGAAGATATGAATGTAAAATGTGATTTAAGAGAAAAAGGAATCAATGAAGATGTTCTTGATGATTTGATTGATGCGGCAGCGAAAGTAACACGTTTATTAGATAACAACCCTAAAGTGGTTACTAAAGAAGATATGCGGGCGATTTATAAAAAATTATTATAAAGTCTGTTTTACAAAATTATAAATAATCGGGTTAGCATCAGGTAACCCGATTATTTATAAAAAATTAAAAGTTAGAATTATTTGATTTATGAATTTAAACAGAAAAGTGAAAATATTCTAAATTTTACCGAAGAGTTTGTTATTTTGCCAATAAAAGCACTTGTACATCATCCAATTATTTTAATGCATAATAAAAAGTGGAGGTATTACCATGTTGAATGAGAAAAAAACAAATGTGCGTTGGGTTGTTGCTGCTTTAATGTGGACAGCAATTGCTATTAACTATATTGACCGTACCGTACTTGCCGCCTCAGCTCCTTATATGACCAAAGATTTTAGTATCACACCAAGTGAGATGGGGATTATCATGTCAGGTTTTTTCTGGTCCTATGCTTTATTGCAGATTCCAGCAGGTATAGTTGCTGATAAGCTAGGTCAGAAAATAACTTTGGGTTTTGCCGTAGCTTGGTGGTCAGTGGCTACAGCGTTAACTGGACTTGGCACAGGCTTTAAATCAATCTTAGGGTTTCGATTAGCACTTGGGGTTGGTGAAGCAGCTGCATATCCAAGTAATGCTGGGATTTCTTCAAAATGGTTCCCAGATAAAGAGCGAGCTACGGTTGGAGGGCTCTTTGACAGTGGCTCTAAATTTGGCGGAGCGGTTGCTATGCCACTTATTGTCTGGCTTATTTCCATGTTTGGTTGGAAGATGACGTTTGTCATCATTGGTGCACTAGGGGTTGTTTGGTCTATTGTATGGTTTATGTACTATAAGAATATTCCAGAAGAACATAAAGGTGTGAATCCTGCTGAGCTGAAGTATATTCGTGAAGGGCAGAGCAAAAAAGAAGGCCTTGATAATGAACAGCCAATGAAATGGTATGAACTCTTAAAGTACAGAAACATTTGGGCAATGTGCATTGGCTTTTTTATGATTAACTATACGTCTTATTTCTTTATTACTTGGCTTCCAACTTATCTAGTGAAAGAAAAAGGCATGGGAATGCTCGCGATGGGCTTTGCTGCGATGTTGCCGCTGTTAATTTCAATGGTTGTAGAAGTTGCTGCTGGGTGGGCATCTGACAAAGTATATTCAAAAGGTTGGTTGTCTTTAACTGGAACACGTAAGGCGTTTTTGGTTGGTGGTCTTTTGATGGCTTCTTGTATTGGTTTAGCTGCCTTTGCTGAGTCACCAATTACGGCAGTTATCCTTTTATGTATTGCTAAATCTGGTACAACGGTGGCTGCGTCCCAAGTATGGGCACTTCCTGGTGATGTTGCACCCAAAAATATGACTTCAGTAGTTGCCGGACTCCAAAATACAGTTTCTAACATGGGCGGGGTAGTAGGTCCGATTGTTACTGGCGCAATTCTGCAAGCTACTGGTTCATTTAATATGGCGCTACTTCTTTCATCAGGCCTTTTAATTCTTGGTATTTTAAACTATGCATTTTTGCTTGGAAAAGTTAAGCATATTGAAGTAGAAAAAACAGCAGCTTAAAATCAATTCTAATAAAGAATTTTATATTTAATTTAAAACACAAAACACTCGTATCGAAATGGTTGATTTACATTTTGATACGAGTGCTTTTTTCTGCTTAAAAGTTAAATGAAATATTAATAAGATCTATAGATAAAATGAAAATTTTTGTAGGTTTGTCGTTATGCAGGGATACCCATTAAATTTAAGATGACGCGGACTAAAAGCATGGATACAACTGCATCAAAGAGCGGAATGAACAGAAGGAGTGGATGCCATTTTGCATTTGCGCCAGAAGCAACAACGACGCGAACAAAGTGACCAACGAGTGTGCCCATCGTAATGGTTGCGGGAAAAAGAATGGTTACTTGGGCAGCATTGATTACGCCTTCGGCATAGAGCGAAGCAGCGGTTGAAGCGCCGGCTGCCTTGGCAAAGAAAGCGGCAACAAGGGAAACAACAGCTTCACCAGGTAGTCCGAAAATCGCCATAACTGGACCGAGAACAGTACCAACAATTGTCATGAGACCTGTTATTTTTAAACACATAATTAAGACATAAGCAAGAATCATTGCGGGAATAATTCTTTCTACACCGAGGTAAAAACCATTTTTAGCGCCGAAACAGAATTCTTCAATTAAGGTTCTTTTTGGTGTGAGTGCTAAAGTTTCCATGGACATTATGCTGCACCTCCCATTGAAATATTTGTCTGATTTTCTTGTGCTGTTGGCGCTTGTGCTGTTTGACGGGCAAGGATAAATCTTACAAAATTTGCACCTAAGATTTTTACGAATAATTCAATGACAAGAACTGCGCCAATCGGTAGTAAAGCGATGCCTAATAATGGTGCACCACAATCAATTGTATTGGTAAGTGTTGCAGAAGCTGCGTATTGATAAGATACAAAAATAGTTCTTTCATCGTCAGTTAGTTTTCCACTATCATGCAGTTGTTTCGTCATTGCCGAGCCGACATCAGAACTTGTCATACTGCTGACGAGGGCAAGGCCTGTTACGCCAGGAAGACCCATTAATGGTTTTAAAATCGGACGAATTAGTTTCTCGGCAGCGAGCAGTGCGCCTAAAGATTCAACTACGCGAATAAGACCTAAGGCAAACATAACGGTTGGAACCAAGGTTAACCCAAATAAAAAGCCTTCTCTTGCCCCGGTGCCACCTTTTCCCGAGAAGGGGCCTAAATCACCGATTTTACCAAAGTTACCAATGAGTGTTTGGAAATCAAATGCACTCCAAACACCCGCACTTGCTAAAACACCAGAAAAAGAGATCACAATAAATACGAAGGATAACCAACCTCTCCAGGTTAACTTGTGTTCAACGTCTGTCATAGTAAGCACTCCTCATCAATCATTTTTTATTTCAATTTAAGTACGGTTGCTATAGTTAGCTTGGTTCTTTCGAATAAGGTTTCAACGATGGCGAATTCATCTTTACTATGATTGCGTCCACCTTTGACGCCCATAGCGCAAACGGTTGGGACACCAGCCAAAATGGTATAAGCGGAATCAGAAGCACCACCGACAGCTTTTGGATAAGGAATGCCAAAACCTTCTTCTGCGGAGGTTTCTTTTACTACTTCAAATAGAGTAAGCGAAGCTGCGGTTTTTTTCATGGCAGTCAATTCAACTTTTTTAGAAAATTTCGTTGAAGTGCCATCAATATAAGTTGTATTTACAATTTTCTCGATTTGTTTCATCGTATCTGGTAAATGTGCTGGATCTAAGAATCTTAGATCCACTGTGATTTTTGCATAATCCGGTGTTGCATTGGCAACTGTGCCGCCTTCAATGACGCCGACATTAAAGGTATTGCCTTTTTCAAAATCAGTTAATTTTTCGATATCTATAATTTTATGGGCCATTTCTAAAATAGCACTGCGCCCATTTTCAGGATCATTGCCGACATGGGCTGCTACGCCGAATACTTCAAGACAAAATTGGAGCATGCCTTTACGGGCAACGACGATACCATCATCCATGAAGCCTGTTTCAAAATTAAATGCTGCCATAGCGCCTTTTGACTCTTTGACAATATATTCGCCAGCATTGGAATTTAAATGGCCATTTTCTTCATCTCCTAAGAGAACGATTTTGATTGGTTTTGTTTTATAACCAATTTGCTTTAATGCTTTTAAGGCATAGAGGAG
>JARBTT010000191.1 GCA_029240055.1 Anaerosinus sp. | reverse complement strand
CCACCAATTACAATTACCGTCGCCTTTTCCATTCTCCCTGTCCCCTTTACCCAAAATATGCATGACATGTCCCTTACTTACCAATGTACTTTCGTTGCTTTTCTTCTTTGCGCATCGTCACTCATACTATAAAATTAATATATGATTGCTGGCATTTAAAGAGAACCTCCTTGTAAAACGCCACAAAGAGATTCTTTTGGGGAATATATATTAGTCGTTTATATATTAGTCGTTTATATTTTCATCATCAATCCACCCCATTGAATGCTTAACTGCCTTTTGCCAGCCACGATACAATTTTCCGCTTTCCTTAACATCCATTTCTGGTTTAAATCGATTATCTAGTTTCCAGTTGTTTATCAAATCTTCTTTGCTCTTCCATATCCCAACTGCCAAGCCAGCTAAATAAGCCGCCCCCAATGCGGTAGTTTCTGTTACTTTAGGCCGTTCCACTGGTACACCCAAAATATCTGCTTGAAACTGCATTAGAATATTCTTTAATGCCTTAAGTTTAATATTTGAATCCGCTTCCATCGCACTTAGAACATCTTTCGTTTGATAAGCCATAGCATCCAAAGTCGCCCGAACAATATGTGCTTTTTTTGTACCGCGAGTTAAGCCAATGATTGTACCGCGCGCTTTCATATCCCAATATGGCGCACCGAGACCAACAAAAGCTGGAACAACATACACTCCATCCGTATCCTGCACTTTTTTCGCTACCCACTCCGAATCCGAGGCCGCTTCAATCATATGCAAGCCATCACGTAGCCATTGAATCGCCGAACCAGCAACAAAAATACTACCTTCAAGTGCATATTCGACTTTTCCATCAATCCCCCAAGCAATCGTTGTAATCAAGCCGTTTTTTGATGTATATAAATGCTCACCAGTATTCATTAGTAAGAAACAGCCCGTACCATAGGTATTTTTTGCCATGCCTTCCTTAAAACAAGTTTGTCCAAATAATGCGGCTTGCTGATCTCCGGCATCACCTGCAATTGGAACTGCTGCGCCAAAAATAGCCGGATCAGTATTACCATATACCTCGCTTGATCCATGCACCTCTGGTAACATCGAGGCTGGGACTGTCAAGTATTTCAAAAGTTCTTTATCCCATTTTAGTTCACGTATGTTGTAGATGAGTGTACGAGAGGCATTTGAATAATCCGTTACATGCAATTTCCCGCCACTTAATTTCCAAATAATCCATGTATCTATTGTTCCAAACAGTAATTTACCGTTGTCCGCCTTTGCCCTCGCACCTTCAACATGATCCAATATCCATTTAATCTTAGTACCAGAAAAATAGGCATCAATTAACAAGCCAGTTTTTTCTTTAAACACGTCTCCAAGCCCCTGTTTTTTGAGATCATCACAAATATCCATCGTTTGGCGTGATTGCCATACAATTGCATTATAGATTGGTCTACCTGTCGCCTTTTCCCATACGACTGCGGTTTCACGCTGATTGGTAATGCCAATTGCAGAAATATCGCTTGCTTTAATTCCCGCCCGTTCAATTGCCTCTTTGATTACGGTAAACTGTGTGCTCCAGATTTCTTCTGCATCATGTTCCACCCAACCCGGTTTAGGAAAAATTTGCGCAAATTCTCTTTGTGCTAACGCAACAATTTGGGAATCACTATCAAAAATAATTGCTCGATTACTTGTCGTTCCTGCGTCAAGTGCCATTACATACTTTTCTCTCATATAAAAATCTCCTTCATTTTTTAATAAAAAATCAAACTACTGCATAGCAACTAGATAATTGAAAACATCTTAGCAAGAATAAATGCAACAAAAGCACCAGCCATTGGACCGACAATAGGCACCCACGAATAACCCCAATCGGATGTGCCTTTCCCCTCTATCGGCAAAATCGTATGCGCTATGCGCGGTCCAAGGTCACGAGCAGGATTTACAGCATACCCAGTAGGTCCGCAAAAAGATAAACCGATTGCCCAAACTGCTAGTCCAGCCATATAAGTACCGAATCCGGCCGGAAAACCAGTAGGACCGGATACAAATTTACTGCCAAGTGAGAGGAAAATAAAGAATAATAACATACTAGCTAACCCTTCACAAAGAACATTCGCACCAAAATTACGAATTGAAGGAATCGTACAGAACACGCCTAATTTAGCAGTTTTATCCTCAGTAATTCCCCAATGTGGCAAATAGATAAGCCAGACTAAAGTAGCTCCTAAAATAGCTCCCAGCACTTGCACAATCATCATTTCGATTGCAAAACTCACAGAGTAAATTCCCATTAATAATTTATAGAAAGTAACCGCACAATTTAAATCCCCAGTATTACCAATCGCAAGACTACAAGTAACCCCCACGATAACCCCCATAGCCCATCCCGTATAAACCACAATTGGCCCGCCACCCAAACCTTTTGATGCTGCCAGTGATACATTCGCTACAACGCCACAACCAAACGCCAGCAATACTGCCGTTCCAATAAATTCACCTAATAATACATTGTCCATGTATTTCACTCCTCGTTTAGTTCATTGATAGAAATCAGCTACAAACTCATAATTATAAATTAGTCACTTTTACGTACCTCTGTAAAATCGCATTACATAAATCACCATATGAACAATTGGAGCAGTGTTCATCAGCAACCTCTCAACTATAAATTTTCTACTATAGTTTCCAATCAAAAAATTACGTCCGCAGATTATATTATTATTTGAGAAGCTCTTTAGAAAAATACACATTTTGAATCAATTTATTTTTTAAACTAAATTTAATATTAAAATATACTTTTGAGTCAATTCCATCATTAACAACGAGGAAAGAACCCCTCTGCAATCGCTAACTCGAAAACAAAGGGATTCTCTATTCAATCCACAAAGATTATGAACTTATCCGCGTGAGTCTGTATCTATCCAATCCATCGCATGCTTAACCGCCTTTTGCCAGCCACGATAAAGACTTTCGCTTTCTTTCGCCTCCATATTAGGCTCAAAACGAGTGTCCAATTGCCATCTTTGGCTTAGTTCTTCCTTGTTCGTCCACACCCCAACTGCCAGACCTGCCAAATAAGCTGCTCCCAATGCAGTCGTTTCCGTAATCCGTGGTCGGTCTACAGGCACATTCAAAATATCTGCTTGGAACTGCATCAAAATATTATTTGCTACAGCACCACCGTCTACTTTTAAAGCTTGCAATTTAATTTCCGAGTCAGCTTCCATTGCACTCAGTACATCTTTTGTCTGATATGCCATAGAGTCTAATGTTGCCCGTACAACATGTGCTTTCGTCGTACCCCGCGTTAAACCAATAATTGTACCGCGCGCTTTCATATCCCAATACGGTGCACCAAGACCGACAAACGCAGGTACTACATAAACGCCATCAGTATCTTGCACCTTTTTCGCGATCCACTCAGAATCTGGTGCCGATTCAATTAAGCGTAAGCCATCACGCAACCACTGAATCGCTGAACCAGCAACAAAGATACTTCCCTCAAGTGCATATTCGACTTTCCCATCAATGCCCCAGGCAATCGTTGTGAGTAAACCATGTGTCGAAGTATATACCTTATCCCCTGTATTCATCAGCATAAAGCAACCTGTTCCATAGGTATTTTTCGCCATACCAGGTTCAAAGCAAGTCTGCCCGAATAAAGCCGCTTGTTGATCACCAGCAGCTCCCGCGATCGGCACAGCCGCACCAAAAACAGCCGGATCCGTATTACCGTAAAACTCACTCGATGGACGAACCGCAGGCAACATCGAAGCAGGTACCGTCAAATATCCCAAAAGCTTTTCATCCCATTGAAGCTCGTGGATATTGTACATCAGCGTACGAGAGGCATTCGAGTAATCTGTTACGTGGATTTGCCCGCCACTCAACTTCCAAATCAACCACGTATCAATCGTACCGAAGAGCAACTCGCTATTTTCAGCCTTTGCCCGTGCACCTTCTACGTTATCTAGAATCCATTTCACTTTAGTCCCCGAGAAATAAGCGTCCAAGAGTAAGCCTGTTTTTTGCTTAAACTCATCTTCTAAACCTTGCTCTTTCAGCTCATTACAAATATCCATCGTCTGGCGAGATTGCCAAACAATCGCATTATAAATTGGTCTTCCAGTCGCTTTTTCCCAAACCACTGCTGTTTCACGTTGATTGGTAATACCGATCGCAGAAATATCACTCGCATTTAGACCTGCCTTTTCGATAGCCTCTTTCACAACTGCAATTTGCGTACTCCAAATTTCCTCGGCATCATGTTCGACCCAGCCAGCTTTAGGAAATATTTGCGTAAACTCCTTTTGTGCCACAGCAATGATTTTGGATTCCTGGTTAAAAATGATTGCCCGATTGCTCGTAGTTCCTGCATCAAGTGCCATTACATACTTCGTTGTCATTTTTTAAGCCACTCCTCGTCAACTATATATTTATAAACCTTAATTTTATTAGAAATGTGATGAATCAAATGAAATTTAGGTTTAAATAATATCAAACATCATCGCGATAATAAATGCCACAAAAGCCCCAGCCATTGGCGCAACAATCGGTACCCAAGAATAACTCCAATCCGAACTGCCTTTGCCTGCAATCGGCAAAATCGCATGTGCAATGCGAGGACCAAGGTCACGAGCAGGATTTACAGCATACCCGGTAGGCCCGCAGAATGATAAGCCCACTGCCCAAACTGCCAAACCACACATATAAGTAGAAAATCCAGCTGGAAATCCAGCTGCTCCAGAAACAAATTTACTGCCAAGTGATAAGAAAATCAAGAACAATAACGCACTAGCAATCCCTTCGCAAAGTGCATTTGCACCATAACTACGAATCGCAGGAATCGTACAGAAGACTCCCAGTTTAGCAGTTTTATCTTGCGTAACTTTCCAATGTGGCAAATACGCAAGCCATACTAAAGCACCACCCAGAACACCGCCGAGAACTTGTACGATCATAATATTAATTGCCAATGGCACAGTATAAATCCCCATCAATAATTTATAGAAAGTAACCGCGCAATTTAAATCACCCGTATTACCAATCGCCAAGCTACAAGTAACCCCCATGATAACGCCCATCGCCCATCCGGTATAAACGACAATCGGCCCGCCGCCGAGACCTTTTGATTCCTTCAACGATACGTTCGCTACAACGCCACAACCAAAAGCCAAAAGTACCGCCGTTCCAATAAATTCACCCCATAATAAACTTGCCATGATTCCACTCCTTTAATAAATTTTTTAATCAATCAATACTGTCATTTCTTTTTGTTAATAGATCAATCACTACTTGTCTTACTACCTAGGCAACGTTCTACTGGCAAACTACCTCTCCATTCGCATCGGCAATCGCCCTCCTTGCATTACAATTTGAGCAATGATCTTTTCTGTGCTTTAAGAAACATCCTACGTTATGTATATTCGGAATGATATAAAAAAGAATAAAATATTTTGCATACATTAAGCCATCTACTCTCAGCACAATCCCTAGCTTGGACAACAAATCGACAAGCTTCTTGTTATGAAACTAGAAATGCGTATTTTAGAAAAATTTGCG
>JARBTT010000190.1 GCA_029240055.1 Anaerosinus sp. | reverse complement strand
AATTGATAGCTTATACGTCTAAATCTGCTTGTATCGTGAAATTTTAGCAATAGCCAAGAGCAAACAATTGTTGACCTTTTTTCATTACAACGGTATGATGGAAATAATATGTAGCAAAGGTGCTATCTGAATTGAAAGATTGGATAGTACCTTTTTTAATAGGAAAATATATTGGAAAGATAGTTTTTTATGGGGTTGGAGGAGAAAAAATGAAAAATGAACAAATTGTTGAAGCAATGAAAAAAGGATTAGTGATAGCGACTGGGTGTACGGAGCCAGTCGCTATTGCTTATGCGGGCGCTGTAGCAAATAGTTATGTAGAAGGTACTATTGAACAGATCAAATTAATTGCTAGTGCAAATATTATCAAAAATGCATTTGTTGTAGGAATTCCAGGGACGGATTTAACTGGACTCAAATACGCTGTTGCGATTGGCTGTATGTGCACGGAGCCTGAAAAGAAATTGGCTGTACTGGAAGGTTTAACAGAAAGCCAAATAGAAATGGCACACCAACTGGTGGAAGAGGATAAGGTAGAACTAGACAAGTCGGATTTACCTTATAAGTTATATATAGAAGTCACTGTGAAAACGAAAGCAGACGTTGTAACCGTAACGATTATTGGTTCGCATACGAATGTGACGAAAATTGTTAAGAATGGGAAGACCAAGTATAACGGTGGTTGTGGCAGTAGTTTAGAAGAAAAAGAAGAAGCGGAATATTCTTTTGATTTGAAGGATGTTTACGAATATTGTTTACATGTCGATATAAAAGAATTGGGCTTAATAAAAACGGCAATTGAACTCAATTCTAAGATTTCTGAAGAGGGGTTAGAGGAACAATATGGTTTAGAAGTTGGTCGGATGATTCAAGCAAATATGCACAAGAAAATCCTTGCTGATGATATGACCAACTATGCAATGATGATTACTGCCGCAGCGAGTGATGCACGGATGGCAGGCCTTAGTCTACCGGTTATGAGTAATTCTGGTAGTGGAAATCAAGGCATCGCCGCAACGATGCCAGTCGTAGCGGTGTGGAAAAAGTTAGAATCTAAAGATGAGGCACAATTGTTGCGTGCCTGTGCGCTTAGTAATTTAGCGACGATTTATATCAAACAAAAATTTGGTATCTTATCGGCGTTGTGTGGTGCGGTAGTAGCGGCTTCTGGGGCTGCTTGCGGTATTACATATTTACTGGGCGGAACGTTCGAGCAAATTGAAAATTCTATCCACAATACATTAGGAAATGTTGCTGGCATGGTTTGTGATGGCGCAAAATCGAGCTGTGCCCTTAAAATTTCTACTTGTACGAACGCTGCAATGCAAGCATCACTGCTAGCGCTCAGTGATTTAAGGATAAAATCCAATGAAGGCATTGTGGAGCAATTAAGCGAAAAAACGATTGATAATTTCGCAACACTTGGTAATGAGGGTAGTGAAAATATCGATAAACTTATTCTGGATATGATTATTCATAAGAAATAGAAGATAAAAAAGGCGATAGGTTGCTTTGGTAGCGACCTATCACATTTTTTGACTATTTTAAAATGATTAGCATATTGGCAAATTCACAGTCGTTGTTGCTCATCGAGATTAAGCGTTGGTTGACTAAGTCTATCACCGATAAATCAGCGAACATATTGCTCGTGGCAATCGCGAAATTTGGGTTAGGCAGTAAGTATAGATTGGTGATAGAACGCCCGATGGAAAAAGCACCACTAATACTGTTGCTCGTTAAGTCGACCATGGTTAAGGAAGAACTATCCTCGTTGATTATATAAGCGGTGTTGGTGCTAGGATTGATGGTGATATTACAAGGATAGGCACGGAGCGCTTTTACTGATTGTGGTGTTTGAAAACTAAGATAAATCGGCAGGCTATCCTCAGTAAAAATTGCTACCCCTTCGCCATATACTTGACTTTCGGTAAAAGGAACGAGTATTTTCTCCTGATAAACGCAAATGTTTGTTGGAATGCCTTCTAGTTGATATTCTGCTAAGAAGTCACCATTTGTTTTAAGAACAGCAATACTACCATTTTCCTTTGTTTCCCAAGCGGTATAAATTTTATCATCAGCAAAGGCGATTCCAACGCAACTGGCGTCATCGGGCTGACCGATGGGGGTAATCGTTAGTGCTGTCATATCTAAGCAATATAAAGTTGACTTGTCATCGATAAAATAAGCAAAATTAAAAGTCGATGTGATGGCGCATTGAAGTGGCGCAGGAAATTCAATTGGTAGACGATATATTTTAGGGGTTGTTACATTTATGATAAATAAAGAGCCCTTATTACCATTTTTCGTGATTAGACATGCTTTTTGTTGTTCACTGTTATATTCTAAAGCAACCGGAATCTCCTGTTCAGGATAGTTAAGCTGGGCAAAAATAGCGGCGTTTCGCTGGTCGATAAACAATAACATGTTTTTTAAAAGGTCAATGATAATCATTTTATAAATAAACCACTCCATGTGTTTCACCTCTTCTTTCGATTCACAATACTAGTATATTCATGAAATGTTTATTTTGCTTATTAGAATAAAGGTCTTTTTTCTGGTATAATTCTAATTGAAGAAAATAGTTTGGAGGCTTTATCATGACAAAGTCTAGGTTGTGGGTGAGTCATACAGAGGCAGTACTATGTATTATGTTTATGTTGATTTTAATTGGTACTGTTAATGTTTTTAGTGCAAGTTTTGTAAAAGCCGGTATGGAGTATAACAATACCTATTATTTTTTGAATCGTCATTTGATATCGTTGGCAATCGGCTTTGTCTGTATGATCTTGACCATTAAATTTGATTATAGAAGGTGGCGGAAGCTCGTTCCCTTTATATTATTGGCGACGATTGCGGCTTTGATCGCCGTTGATGTTGTCGGGGTTGAAATCAATGGTTCGCGGCGGTGGTTAAATATTGGGATGCAGTTCCAGCCATCGGAACTCGCCAAGTTAGCGACAATCTTATTCATGGCTGCTTATTTGGGCCCTAAAATTGATCGGCAAGCAAAAATTTCGATGTTCACCAAGCAGATGGGAATTATTGCGGCTATGGGATTTCTGGTGTATCGACAACCAGATCTAGGAACGGCAGCGATCATTGTCGGGATTGCATTTTTCTTACATATCCTTGCGGGTATGCATAAAGAAGAGGCGATTTTATTATCCTTATTAGCGCTAACGGTCGCTGTTGCTCTAACCTTCTCAGCCTCCTATCGAGCTGAACGTGTTTGGGCATGGTTTGATCCGTGGGCGTATCAAGGAGACAAGGGCTATCAGACAGTGCAATCGATCATTGCCATCGGTTCGGGTGGCTTTTTTGGCGAAGGTCTTGGCATGGGGACAAGCAAATTTTATTACCTGCCAGAAGCGCATACGGACTTTGCTTTTGCGATTTTATGCCAAGAAATGGGCTTCATTGGTGCGATGGGGGTGTTTGTTTTACTTGCAGCCTTGGCCTTTTATAGTGGTAAAATTGCTAGGCAAGCACAAGATGGGTTCGGTAAGATGCTTGTCATTGGAATTACGATTTTAGTCGTTGGCCAAGGCATTGCAAATATCGCCATGGTTTCGGGGATTTTACCCGTCATTGGGGTGCCATTGCCTTTTATTAGCTATGGTGGTACTTCACTTATTATTAATATGGTCGCCGTTGGCATTTTAGTCAATGTTGGTAGGCAAGCGGCAAAAAAAACACTGCCAGGACCAAATGGCGGAGAAAAAAATGCTGTTCCAAAACGTACATTCAAATTAATGCGCAAGGGTGCATAAGAACATAGTTTAGAGGCTAGCGTAATGTTATTTACGATAGCCTCTATTTTTTATTGCTTTAAAAAGTAACACACCGAGCGAACTTCACATAAAATATAATAGTTTAGGAGAGAAGAGGTGGTAATGTGTTTATGGAAGAAGAAATACGCCCTTGTATTGATCAATGTGATGGTAGTGAACACATGATGAAACATGGTATGAGCTCGCGTAAAGTATTAGCGCATACCTATATGCTATGGCAAACTTATGATAAAGCATTTAGTCCAAAGGAAGCTTTGTCCAAAGGAACCTTATTCCCTGATTTATGGGGTGTATATAGAATTCCTAAATAAGAAATGAGGTGATTTATGATGGGGTGTGAAAGGCAAGCAGAAATGCTTGTGAAAATTCAAGAGATGGAGTTTATTGCAATTGAGCTTAATTTATATTTAGATACACATCCGTGTGATAGTGAAGCAATTAATGATTATAATTGTGCGGTAGAAAGTTCACGGAAATTAGTGCGAAAATATGAGGATAAATATGGACCGCTTTACAATTTTGGATTGAGTGCAAATTGTGAGGATTCATGGCAATGGATTAATAGTCCGTGGCCCTGGGAAATATAGGAGGAAGTCGAATGTGGATTTATGAAAAGAAGTTAGAACGGCCAATGTGTGTTAGCTGTCCAGATGTTGCTTTTGCAAAACTTGTTCTTACACAATATGGCGGCCCAAATGGTGAATTATCAGCTTCTCTACAATATATTAATCAACGTTATTCTATGCCCACAAATAAAGCAAGAGCGGTTTTGACTGATATTGGAACGGAAGAACTTGCTCATCAAGAAATGATTGCAACGTTAGTTTATAAATTGACAGAGGGTGCTAGCCCGAAAGATTTTGAAGCGGCTGGGTGGGCTGGCAAATGGACGCAGCATGGTTGCGGATTGTTCTGGCAAGATGCGAATGGTGTGCCATGGAGTGCAAAATATATTTCTTGTCTTGGTGATCCGATTGCCGATCTTACTGCCAATCTAGCAGCTGAACAAAATGCACGGGCAACTTACGAGCATTTAATAGCCCAGACCTGTGACCCGCATGTAAAAGATTCGCTGCGGTTTTTATGGCAACGGGAAGTTGTGCATCTGCAACGCTTTGGCGAAGCGTTAAACGATATGGAAGAATGGATGTGCAAATGCAAGCGTGTTTGGACGGGGACGGAGACGGAAGAAGCTGATCTAGAAAACGAGGAATAAAGATAAAAAATCGTACTTTAGTCCCTATTTTGCTGAGGTTTGAAAATAAGACAGGATATTACGGTTTATTTGCTTTTT
>JARBTT010000189.1 GCA_029240055.1 Anaerosinus sp. | reverse complement strand
TTTTTGATTATTTTTTCTTAGCTTAACGGCATAAAACCAACCTGATATTATGATGAAACGTCAACTGAAATTGTGGGATGCGATTATGCTGGTCATGGGTTCGATGATCGGAAGTGGGATCTTTATTGTGTCGAGCGATATGATGCGGCAACTGGGCTCAGGATACTGGCTGGCAATCGTATGGCTGTTGACCGCCGTCGCTACAGTAGCTGCTGCAATTTGTTACGGCGAGCTATCTTCGATGTATCCCAAAGCCGGTGGACAATATACTTATCTCACCGAAGTGTTCGGTAAACCAATTGGTTTTTTGTATGGCTGGAGTTTATTTACGGTTATACAGACAGGCACAATTGCGGCGGTTGCCGTTGCCTTTGGGAAGTTTACGGCTTACTTAATTCCTCAATTGAATGATGCGGCGCCAATATTTCAACGTGGAGAGTTTAAGATTACCTGGATACAAGTGTTGGCTATGGGGGTGATTCTCTTGTTAACGTATATTAATACGCGAGGAATAAAGAGTGGTAAGTCGGTACAATCTTTCTTTACCTCTGCAAAGATTATCGCATTGGTTCTTTTGATCATAGGTGGGTTGTTTCTGATTAAGGAGAATCATTTTTCGGAAAATATGGCTTATAGCTGGGATGCTTTTCAAAATTTGAAAGGTGAGGGCTGGATGGGGATTTCCGGTGGCGCTTTAATGGGGGCGTTGGCTGCAGCTATGGTCGGTTCTGTATTTAGTAGTGTAGCCTGGGAGAACGTGACTTTTGTGTCTGGTGAGATTGTGAATCCGCAGCGCAATGTGGTTCGTGCGCTTGTCATCGGAACCAGTCTTGTTATGATTTTGTATATCTGTTGTAATTACATTTATCTTTCTGCATTGAGCCGCGAAGAGATCGCTTTTGCGACGAATGATCGCGTGGCTATTGCAGCAGCTGAAAAGATGCTGGGGCATACCGGTACGATTGCAATGGCAATCTTGGTGATGATATCAACGTTTGGCTGTGTCAATGGTCTTGCGCTGTCAGGAGCGCGGGTTTTTCAGACCATGGCCAAAGATGGCCTATTCCTAAAACAGGCTATTCCCAATAACAAATTTGATGTGCCGGCTCGGTCGCTATGGTTGCAGGGTATATGGGCTTCCTTGCTTTGTTTAAGCGGTCAATATGGTAATCTGTTGGATATGATCTCTTTCGTTATTGTGATATTCTATATGATTACGGTATTGGGAGTTATTATTCAACGTGTTCGAAAGCCTGAAATCGAACGTTCGTATAAGACATTTTTATTCCCCTTTACACCGATTATCTATCTCCTGATTGGTAGTGTGTTTTGCGTACTGTTGATTATCTATAAACCGCAGTATACCTGGCCAGGTTTTATACTGGTATTGCTAGGGCTACCTGTGTATTTTTTTGCACGGGGCAATAAGAGAGATGATTAAGACAAGTGTATCGCTTCGGTCTTTTTACACCGGATAGGTGATATGGACCGCGATAAATTTACTCTGATTTATCTGCGGTGATTCCTGTACCTCTGTTTTTTGAAACACTGAGCACCCTTCGGAGGTGATATGTGCTGTATGGTGCCATAAAGGAAACCGATGGGCTCGTTTATCTGCATTGATAAGCTGTTGTTCTAAAAGTTATTGGTCTCAGAGTTAATACTGGAAATGAATTGAAATATTGAAATTAATTGGGAAACGAGCGATAATTTTTGTTAAAAAAAGTGTAGCTTTGCTCAGAAACAGTCGATTTTATTAGACGGACCAAAATTTCAAATCACCATTCAAAGACTATGTCGTCAATTGATTGAGAATCACGGTGATTTTTCAAATGCTGTGGTCATCGGTATCCAACCAAGAGGAACTTTCTTAGCTAGACGTATCGTCAAAGAACTTGAACGCATGATTGAAAAACCGATCCTGGTCGGTGATCTGGATATTACATTTTATCGGGATGATTTCCGTACAAAAGGTAATGCAGGTCCGTTGTTAGCAAATAGTACAAATATCAATTTTATTGTAGAAGGTAAAGACGTTATTTTTATTGATGATGTCTTGTGGACAGGACGCACCATTCGGGCTGCCATGGATGCTGTACAGGCTTTTGGAAGGGCAAGAAGCATTGAATTGCTTGTTTTAGTCGATCGTCGATTCTCTAGACAGATTCCGATTCAACCCGATTATATTGGAATACAGGTTGATTCTATAGATTCACAAAAAGTCATTGTGAACTGGAAAGAATCTGATGATCAAGATAGCATTATCTTGGTCACGGAGAAAAAACCTTTGGGTAATGATTAGAAATCCGGTTCAGTAAAGAAATAACGGAAGGTTCTATAGACCCTTGGGGACGAACACTTCAATTAAAAAATGATTAGTAAATACTTGAATATACTATAAAATGTCAGCTGCAGTAGAACAATTAAGTACTCGCCATTTGTTGGGAATCAAAGATCTAAATGAACAAGATATCCAATTGATTCTGGATACAGCGAGTAATTTCAAAGAGGTATTAAATAGACCGATCAAAAAGGTGCCTTCTCTACGGGATATCACCATCGCCAATGTGTTTTTTGAAAATTCAACACGTACGCGGCTTTCTTTTGAACTTGCCGAGAAAAGACTATCTGCAGATATTGTTAATTTTGCGGCTTCTTCTTCTTCAGTGAGTAAAGGGGAGACTCTGATTGATACCGTCAACAATATCCTTGCGATGAAGGTGGATATGATTGTGATGCGACATCCCTACGCCGGAGCAGGCGTGTTCTTAAGTAAACATGTCGATGCGCAAATTGTAAATGCTGGTGACGGAGCACATGAGCATCCTACGCAAGCGCTGCTGGACTCCTTCTCTATCCGCGAGCGCTTTGGTGATGTAGCTGGACGCAAAGTGGCTATTATTGGTGATATAACACATTCTCGCGTTGCTTTATCCAATATTTTATGCCTTCAAAAGCAAGGCGCAGAGGTAATGGTCTGTGGGCCTACCACATTAATTCCAAAGCATATTACTTCTTTGGGTGTGAAAGTAGAACATGATCTGAGAAAAGCGTTAAATTGGTGCGATGTAGCAAATATGCTGCGTATTCAATTGGAACGTCAGGATATCGCTTATTTTCCCTCTTTGAGAGAATACTCCATGTTATATGGGTTAAATAAACAAATCTTGGATTCCTTGGAAAAACCGATTACAATTATGCACCCTGGGCCGATCAACCGTGGGGTGGAGATCACTTCGGATGTAGCGGATAGCGAACACTCCATTATCCTGGATCAGGTTGAAAATGGAGTTGCTGTTCGTATGGCAGTATTGTATCTATTGGCTGGACAACGAAGCTAATCGAAATTTCAATGAGAGAACCAGTTTAGGGCGCTGGAAACAAAGTTGAAAGATTCGTTAATCAACAATATTATGCCTGACTTTATTTTTGGTCGGGCATATTTTTTGTGCAAAATTTCCGTTATAATAGCGGGTTACTCACAGATGTTAATAACTTTTGTGTAAAATAGTTCAATTAAAGTATAATTTAGTAAAATGAATAAAACTATCTTCCAAAATCGGGAAGGTTTGAATTGATTTTCAATAAATTTTGGCTTATCTTAAAGCGGCTAATCGCAGCGGGAGAGCCGTTAAATTTGTATTTCAAGGCAAATTTATCTCGGTTTGAAGGGAGATTCGATTACATTTGCAGATAAATAACATATTAAGGTTTCACATATTATGTATAAGAAGATTTACCAGGTGGGAGTTGCACTAACCGTTATGGCGACGCCAGCATTAGCGCAACAGACAGAATGGCAACAAATCAATAAGGCTTACAAAACCGGGATGGAATTGTATGAACGCGGAAAATTCAGCTCTGCATCCGCACAATTTGATCGAGTTGAAGCTTTGCGGACCAAATCCAACCTACAATTGGACGAGACGGAGGAGCTATCTTTATTAAAGGAAAATGTACGGTATTACCAAGCTGTTTGCGCCTTGGAATTGGGCGAGTCCAATGCTGAAAATCGTTTCCTAAAATATATCAAAGATTTCCCTGTTAGCGCCAATTCCAAGGCAGCATACTTTCAGATTGGTAAATCGTATTATGCCAAAAAGGATTATGTTAAAGCGATTGAATGGTTTACAAAGATTGATAGTAAAAACCTCGCCGGTAAAGAGAATGTAGAATACCGTTTTAAATTGGGTTATGCCTCTTTTATGACGAAAGATTATAAAACAGCAAAACCATTATTTGAGGGATTGAAAGATCAAAAAACTGAATTTCAGGAAGCGTCAATCTACTACTATGCCTATTTATGTTATTTAGATGCGGAGTACAAGACAGCTTTAAATGAATTTGAGCGTTTGAATGGCTCAAAGCAGTTTGAAAACAGTTATCCTTACTATATTACAGCACTTTATTTTCTGGATAAACGTTACGATGATGTGTTGGACTATGCCTTACCTATCTTATCACGTACCAAACAGGAAAATGAAACCGAAATGTTTCGTATTATCGCCGCAACTTATTTTATTAAAGGCGATCTGAACACATCAAAAGAATATTACGACAAATTCCAGGCACAAGACCAAGGCAAGACACAAAATAATCAAGATAGCTATCAGATCGGTTATATCGCTTACAAGCTAAAGGATTACGATAAGGCGATCACTGAGTTGGAGAAAATGACGGAGCCTGATGCTTATTATCAATCGGCCATGATTACCTTGGGGGATAGTTTCTTGAAAAAAGGAAATAAACAATCTGCACGTAATGCATTCTTCAGAGCTTCGAAACTGGATTTCGATCCAGCGATGAAAGAAGAAGGTTTGTTTAACTATGCAAAGCTTTCCTATGAATTGGAGTTCCATCAAGTTGCCTTGGCCTCTACACAAGAATATTTAAAAACTTATCCGAAATCAAAACGCCAGGAAGAAGCGAAAACGCTATTGGCGGAGGTTCTATTGAGCACTAAAAACTACCGTGATGCGGTCGATATTTTGGAGTCTATTCCGAAGCGCGGAAAAGAAGCAAACGCCGCTTATCAAAAGGTAACGTATTATCGTGGTTTAGAATATTATAATGAGCGTGCTTTTGAAAATGCAATTTCTTTATTCATGCGTTCCGAACAACATCGTTATGACGAAGAAATCTACGCTCTTTCTACTTATTGGAAAGCAGAGGCCATGTATGAGGTGCGTAAATATGGCGAAGCTGTTACGAATTTTAATAAATTTTTGCGTCTGCCTGGTGCGAGCAAAACAGATGTTTATGGCTATGCAAATTATGCCTTGGCTTACGCAGCTTTTCGTAATGGAAACTATAATACATCGGCAAATTACTTTGAACGCTTCCTAGCAACAGGTGGTTCAAAAGGCCTAGAGATCAATACGCGTAATGATGCGATCGCACGTTTGGGTGACTCTTATTTCTCTTCGAAAAATTATGGCAGAGCTTTGACGGAATATAATAAGCTGATTTCTTCGAAAGCACCTAGTCAAGATTATGCTTTGTTCCAACGTGGTATTATTCAAGGATTACAAGGAGATAATAATGGTAAGATTTCGACATTGAATGCTGTAATCGCTCAGTTCCCGAGTTCGAATTATGCGGATGATATTGCGTTTGAAATTCCATATACACGATTCTTGATGGGCGAAAGCGATCAAGCAATTTCGGGACTTCAATCCATGGTGGAGAAATATCCACGAAGCAGTTATGTGCCACGTGCTTTAGTAACAATTGGGTTGGTTCAATATAACCAGGACAACAATGATGCTGCTTTGGCAACGTTCCAACGTGTCGTTGATCAATATGCTTCTACCGATGAAGCTAAACAAGCTATGCGTTCCATTGAGAATATTTACCTGGATAAAGGTGATGCAACTGGATATATCCGTTATGCTACAGGAACCAATTTAGGTGATCTTTCAAAATCGGAACAAGATTCACGTACATTCTCAACAGCAACAACCTTGTTCTCCCGCGGGAATTATCAGGGCGCTGTAGAAGCTGTAAATGCATATTTTGACAAATTCCCCAAACCAAATCAAGAGAAATATGCACGTTTTGTGCGTGCGGAAAGTAATGCTGCTTTGGGTAATACAGAAGACGCATTACACGATTATAACATTATCTTGAATGACTGGACCTCACCTTATACTGAGCGTACATTGATTTCAGTTTCAAATCTGTATTTGAAACAAAAGAAGTATAATGAAGCAACTCAGTTGTTGAAAAAACTGGAGCTGACTTCTGAATATAAGTCTAATTACGGTTTTGCAATCAATAATCTAATGGTTTCTTATTATGAAATCGGCGATTATAAAGAAGCGTTAAACTATACGAACGCGGTGAAAAACTATGAGAAATCTTCTGAAGAAGAGATCGCGAACGCATTTTTATACGCTGGTAAGTGTTACGTGAAGCAGAACAAGAAAACGGAAGCGATGAAAGAGTTTAGCTTGGCTGCATTGAAGAGCCGTACCGTATTCGGTGCTGAAGCGAAATACAATGTTGCGGTCCTTCAATTAGAAAACAAACAATACGATGCCTGTATCAAAACGGCAATGGACCTGTCTGACAATTTCTCTTCTTACGAATATTGGGTAGCAAAGAGCTTCATCACAATGGCTGATGCCTATGCGGGTAAAGGAGATACATTCCAAGCGAAAGCGACATTGGAATCAATAGTGGACAACTACGATGCGAAAGATGATGTTTTGCCTGCTGCAAAAGAGCGTCTAAATAAATTGAACAACAAAAAGAAATAGGATACAATGAAGAAGTTGCAAAATAGAAATGTGAAGAAATATACCTTAGCAGCGCTTTTGATGGGC
>JARBTT010000188.1 GCA_029240055.1 Anaerosinus sp. | reverse complement strand
GACTCTGATTGCTGCAGCTGAACCAAGAAATAAACCAACCCCAATTGCTCCGCCCAAGGCAATCAACTGAATATGTCGCTCTTTCAGACCACGATGTAATTCTTCTTGAAGACCATTATTTTCTTTTTCCATTAGTTTCCCTCCTAACACATATATATTTGGTATGAACAAAATCAGTAGGTACTTTATAAAAGTTATTGGAATTTTCGGAAAATTATACTAAGGAATAAAGTAACTCTATGCCAATTAGCCATAGAAAATATTTTTCTTAGCAAATAGTTTGCCTATTGACATAGAGTTACTAGATTTGTTCAAGGGTGATTTTATTTTATGGTAAATTATAAAATTTTACTCAGCTCAACATAAGGTAATCTTAAGCCATCAGCAACTCCTTTGAAGGTTACATTTCCGTTCAATACGTTAATGCCTTTTGCTAAACCAGGATCATCTAGACATGCTTGACGATACCCTTTGTTCGCTAGTTGTAAAGCGTAAGGTAATGTAGCATTTGTGAGGGCGAAAGTAGAAGTACGGGCAACTGCGCCAGGCATGTTGGCAACTGAGTAATGGATAACACCATGCTTGATAAATGTTGGATTATCGTGAGTGGTGCAGTGGTCACAAGTGACAATTGAGCCACCTTGGTCAATCGCAACATCAACAACTACAGAGCCAGGTTCCATAGTCTTTATCATTTCTTCTGATACTAATTTTGGTGTTTTTGCTCCAGGAACTAATACAGAACCAATCAATAAATCCGCTTTTTTTACCCATTCAGCAATATTGTAACTATTAGACATTACCGTAAGGATACGACTGCCAAAAATATCATCGAGATAACGTAACCGGTCACCAGACATATCAATTACTGTTACTCTTGCTCCCATGCCAACAGCAATTTTAGCAGCATTTGTACCAACATTGCCACCGCCGATGATGACTACTTGACCAGATTCTACGCCTGATACGCCGCTTAATAGAATGCCTTTACCGCCATTTTGCTTTTCTAAGAATTGAGCACCGATTTGAACTGCCATACGTCCAGCAACTTCACTCATTGGTGATAATAATGGTAATGTATTATTTCTGCCTACGATCGTTTCATAAGCGATACCGACCACTTTATGTTTTAACAAGGCTTGTGTAAGCTCCGGTTCTGGAGCGAGATGTAAATACGTAAATAACACTTGACCTTCATGGAATAAATCATATTCTGGTTCTATTGGTTCTTTTACCTTAATAATCATTTCTGATTGATCAAATAAAGCTTTTTTATCACTGATAATTTTGGCACCTGTTGATTCGTAGCTGCTATCGCTAAAACCACTGCCGATACCAGCGCCTTTTTCGATGAATACTGTGTGACCAGCTTTACATAGTGCTTCGCTGCCCGCAGGAGTCAAGCCAACTCGATACTCGTTGTTTTTGATTTCTTTTACTACGCCAATAATCATGTGAAACCCCTCCGTATTAATTTATTTATAGGTCTTATCTATGAATAAATTAATGCAAGTTATGTGCCAATCCTATAAACCAATAAAATTAAGACGTAATCATATCGCTTGGAAACAAAACGTTCCAAGTAGTGGAACGTTTTGTTTCCAAGTGTAAACTTTTTATTCCAAAAAGTTATATTTACTTTATACCAAATTGATAGGTGGTTACTTCGTGATATATTTCACCGGCTTTTAGAATGGGCTGAAGAAAATTCGGATTTTTTAAGGCATTAGTAGATATTCAATGCCAGCAAGCTAAAGGTCAATCAATGTCTAGAAGAGGTAACTGTTGGGATAATGCACTACAAGAATCATTCTTTGATAGGAAAGATGAGATTGATTATAAAAATTGCACATCATTTAAAGATCTGCAAAAGACAATTGATGATTACATACGATATTATAATAATTACCGGGCAATGGAATTTAAAACAGCTAACTTCTGTTCAATACAGAAATCAGCTGTTAGTTGCTTAGTACTCTTTTTTATATTGTCCTTGACATAGGGGCCACTTTACTATTGAGTGGATCCATCGTACGAAATCTATTTCTCCACCATATATTCAGGGCTTCGGTTTTTAAAATAGATTAGCTGTAACTGGCATTGTTCAAGGAATTCTTTAGCAATTGCAAAATTACTACCAATAGCTTGTTGCGTATGCGCATCAGAACCAATAATCACCAATCTGCCACCTAATTCATAATAGCGTTTATAAATCGGCGTCAACGCATTGACAACACTTCGCTCACCAAGCCGTCGTGTATTTAATTCCAAAACAATATCATTGGCAATTGTTTTTTTTAAAACTTCATCAATGAAATCTTGAAACTCATGATAATAAATTTCTGTATCCTCATACTTGGCATAACGTGCAATATAGTCTATATGCCCTAACGCATCAATAAACTTATATTCTTTTACGCACTTGGCCATCGTTTCAAAATAACTTGCATAGGTTTGCGCCTTAGTTCGATTTTCATAAAAAAAATCATAATAAATATCTATGCCTTCTACCATGTGAATAGAACCTAAAACGTAATCAAAACGATCTTTTTTCACAATCGCATAATTCTCAGTAACACACTCTGTTCGCATACCAAGCTCAATACCAAGTAGCAAATGATTACTTCTATATTGATTATAGGTAGCAAAATAATCATCAACATCAAAAATGAGTTGATCATGCTTTGGATATAATAAATCCATGTGTTCTGTTGTGATTAAACCAATACCACATTCTTTTGCTCGCATCATAGCATCAGTTAAGAGCATTTTTGAATCTGAAGAAAAATCTGTATGTATATGAGCATCAAATATCATCTATATTTATAACCATGCCTTTCGTATACTCAAGGACAAAACTATATGAAAGTTTTGTCCTTGAGCCCATTTTTTGTACTATGTACTTGAGAAAGTAAATTACTACAAATCACGGAGAGGGGAGTGTGTTGTTTCTCCGGAAATTGTCCACATTTTTATATGTGTAGTTCATCCGTTTCAGGCACAAATAAGTGTGCTACCGAGCACATAGACTTATCTTTGTTTTAACAATTAAAACCTATTTACATAAAATTTTCTGTGCCCTCTTGGCTTCAAAACCATTTTTTCAAAACTAGGTCTAAAACTACTAAGCTACTTTAGTAGCTTTTATAATGAAAATTTTATGGTAATAGTTATCTCCATCTTTTTTTAACATATCACATGCGCAATTAGTAATATGATCTATTCTTTCAAAAGACAGTTTTCCTAATTGATTTTCTATAGAATTAACTATCTCAACCTTAAGTTGTTTATCTTCAAGAACCTTTACAGTAGTTTCCAAATTGCAGATTTCAAAATGCATTAAGTATAGTGAACCGCCTGGGTTTAAATGCTTATCCACATCATTTATTATTTTATCTATAACATCGCGGCCTAGATTTCCTCCGTTGTTTGCCCAGCCAATCCAGTTATTTCGTTCTTTACTTTGTGGAGTAGGAAGTTGGGGAGGATTTGAGTAAATAATATCAAATTTTTTATTACTGAACGGCTCATAGCAGTCTCCAACAAAAATGTTATCTTTAAAATCAACATCATTTAGATAGCCATTAACTATTGTACTCATTACGGCGTTTTTGTTTATATCTACGCCATAAAATTCTTTTACCTTTTGCCCTATGAAAACAGCTGCTACTCCAAGACCTACCCCAATTTCCAGAACTACGTCTGTTGGTTCGGTCTGGATGGCATCTGCAAGAAGAAGTGTATCTTCTCTAGCTTCATGTACTTCACTGTGGGAAAGAAAAATTTTATCCCCGGTTATAAATAAATGTTTTATGGCTTCAATAGACATGAAAATTCCCCCTTTGTTTATCTTGATTAATTTTAGTATTACCTATAATTATAATGTAATAATTTGTAATTTACAACAAAAAAATACCAAAAAATATAAAACTATTGCATTTTATCCAAATACTGTATAATATCAATATATATATAAGGGTTTATCATATAAAACTATTTACTGTAATATTAAGGAGGTATAGAATGTATACTTGTATAATTTTTGATGTTGACGGAACACTCATAGATTCGCAAAAGGCGATCATTGAAGCTTTAAAAAAGGTGCTGAAAGAAGAAAAACACAGTTTTGAATATTCCGATGAAGAACTATCCTTCGTTTTGGGGATACCGGGATACCTAGCACTAGAACAGCTGGGGGTACGTGACATAAAACGCAGTTTGAATAATTGGACGGAATATACTCTTTTGCACTCTCGTTACATAAGACTATTTCCAAAAATCGAGAATTTACTTAAATTGTTACGCAATTTAGGAATGCAAACTGGTGTAGTAACATCAAATACCAAAAAAGAGTTAGAAGATAATTTTTTGCCTTTTGGATTAATGGATTTTTTTGATTACATTGTTTGTGCAGACGATACGGAAAGGCATAAACCAAACCCCGAGCCGTTGCTGAAATTTCTTGAATTGTCGGGTGCAAATCCTTCAGGGTCTTTATATATAGGAGATACTGTTTATGATTTGGAATGTGCCAAAGGAGCAAATGTAGACTTTGGGTTAGCACTATGGGCAGCAAAACCACATTATGAGCTTAATCCCAAGTTTAAATTTAAGTCTCCTAATGAAATTTTGAAAGTTATCGGAATTGAAGAAATCGAAAACTTTTAAAAGATTAGATGTGCAAGTAGTAGCCTCAACTGTAGGAAGTCTAGAAGGCAATGTAACTATAGAAGACGGCAAAGACGTAGTAATTGATAAGAGACAAGCTCACGTGTACTTTTGTCTCAACTAAAATGTAATTAAAGAGTATAAAATAAAATGTGTAAGTTCTTTTCATATGCAAATACGAAAAGAACTTACACATTTTTGACAACAGAGGGTGCTTTCATTGGTGTTTCTTTTATTCTATACCAAATTGATAGGTGGTTACTTCGTGATATATTTCACCGACTTTTAAAATGGGCTGAAGAAAATTCGGATTTTTCAATGCGTTAGGGAAATATTGGCTCTCTAAGCAGAATCCATATCTTTTTGCAATCGTGGAGCCTTTTTTGCCAGCAGGTGCACCATCTAAATAATTTCCGCTATAAAATTGAATGCCTGGTAAAGTCGTCGAGGC
>JARBTT010000187.1 GCA_029240055.1 Anaerosinus sp. | reverse complement strand
CATCATAATGATGATGCTGTAGAAACCTTTTTGATGAGTTTACTTTACTCTGGGCAGTTAAAAACGTTCTTGCCTAAAACCTATCTTGATCGCACCGAGTTGACCGTCATTCGCCCGCTTGTTTATTTTAGAGAAGCAGAAATACGTGATACCATCTCTATTCACGGATTCGAGCCGATTGATAGCCCTTGTCCAATCAACGGCAAAACAAAGCGGCAAGAAGTCAAAGAATTAATCGCCTCGCTAGGCAAAGATAATCCAATGCTTTATTCTCATTTAGCTGCCGGCATGCGTGACAACGCTGTTATTGAACTTTGGCCAAATACGCAAAATCGTGAGCAAATGAAAGAAAGATATGATGCATATATGTATCATAAATAAAAATCAGAGCATTGATTTTTATTTACCATCAGTACAAAATACCTATTGATAATTTATCTTTTATAGTTTTTCAAAGGATATCGTAGGTATTAGTAGAATATAATGTAAAGTGTAAGTTATATTTTATATCAATTTATTAATCACAGCCTATATACAACATTTATTTTGAAAGGGTTGAAATCAGATGTTCACATTTTTAAAAACTCTCGATCGAACAACGAAACTAAAAACCAAGCTTACCTTTGGGTTTGCGACAATCGCACTCATTCCACTATTCATCATTACTATTTTTAATAGTATAATCTCTTATAATGCCGAAACAGAAGCCGCGCATACGCTAAATCAAAATATTGCTACCAATACCGCTAAGGAAATCGATGACATGCTATTAAGCAGAGTTAATCTGCTTAGATCAATGACAAAGCTTCCAACGGTTCAAACGATGAGTCCGCAGGATTTAATTCCTTTATTGCAATCTTTTAAGACGAGTTTTCCAGATATCAGTAATTTGTTTATCTGCGATATCAACGGACAGCAAATTGCTCGTGATGCTGGTGAAAATCAAAACGTGAGCGATCGACCTTACATAAAACCTATATTAAATGGTTCTGCTCAATTATCCGTAAGTGACTTAATTTATTCTAAAAGTACCAATAAAGCTATATTTATACTTTCTGTTCCCATTAAAAATTCACAAGATAAAGTAATCGGTTCTATTTCTGCAACTATGGATTTAAGCATTCTTAAAAATATAATCAATAATGCCAAAAAGAATCAATTGGGTTATGCTTTCTTAGCTGATTCTAAAGGAACATTACTGATTCATCCAAATGAGGATTTGGTGAAAAACATCACCAGTGTCGATAAATTAGAACCTGTGGCAAACGCTATGTCAACCAATTCCGGCGCGGTGGATTATACGACCCCAGACGGCGTAGACACAATTGCTGGCTATGCACCAGTTAATCAATCCCGCTGGTCGGTAGTCGCTGAAACAAGTAAAACTGATGCCATCTCGAACTCGCGTAAACAACTTATTTTTTCACTATTTATTTGTTTAGCAACTGCGTTTTTTGTTGTAATCATTGCCTTTATTTTAACTAAAATATTAACAAAACCGCTTAGAGTTTTAGCCGAAAAAACAAAATTGGTTGCCGATGGTGATTTAACACAAACCATTACAGTTTATGCAGAAGATGAGATTGGTGCATTAGGCCATTCTTATAATAATATGGTGAACCAATTAAGAACCTTAACGAAAAAAATTCAAGTCAGTGCCGAAAAAGTAAGTGCCGCCAGCGAAGAACTTACTTCAAGCAGTGAAGAAGTGTCGCAAGGTGCCGCAACTTCAGCTGAAGCAATATCTCTTGTTGCCGCCAATGCTGAATCACAAATGTTACAGGTTGAAAATACGCATCATCTAGTAAATAATATCTCGGAACATATCCATTCTGTAACTGGAAATGTACAAACAGTATCCGAACAAACGACAACAGCAACAAAAACTATAGACACTGGTAATGTATCTATTGAAAAAGCCATTGACCAAATGGGCAATATTCAATCAACAGTCATCGAATCTACAAAACGAGCAAATCAACTGGGTGAAAAATCTACACAGATTGGCCAAATTATTGATACCATTTCTAATATTGCTGCTCAAACCAATCTACTTGCCTTAAATGCTGCTATCGAAGCGGCTAGAGCTGGCGAGCAAGGACGTGGGTTTTCGGTTGTCGCTGAAGAAGTCCGCAAATTAGCCGAGCAATCACAAGAAGCCGCGCATGAAATAACTTTATTGATCAATGACATTCAGCACGAAACTGAAACTGTAATATCGGGTATGAAGGAAGAAACTGTCCAAGCTGAAATTGGTACAAAAGTGGTTAATGATGCTGGCCGAGCCTTTCAAGAGATCGCTCAAGTAATTGCTGCTACTACCGAGAAAATCAATCAAATCTCGAACAAAGTTGAAGATATTGAGAATGAACGCATAAGAATCGTTACTGCAGTTAATGAAATTGATCATATGAGCAAACAAAGCTCTGAACAAACACAAAGCATCTCCGCGACTACCGAAGAACAATCCGCTACTATGCAAGAAATTTCCGCCTCGAGCAATGAACTTTCTAACTTAGCACAAGAGTTAGCAGAAGCAGTAAATAAATTTAAAGTTTAAAATAATACAAAAAAAATGGAGTTGTTACAGTTTTGTAACAACTCCATTTTTTATTTTAAGATATCCGATGCAAAAACCAATTCAATTCCTTGATTTTCAAGTTCTGGAATAAATTCTTTGATTGCTTTTGCTGTATTTAAGCGTGCATGACCGATTACAATTGCACTGCCATTTTTCAAAGCGATATTTCCCGCTTGCATTAATTGTCTTTTTATTTCATCTACATCACTACTATTATCAAGAAAAATTTTATTTTCCCCGGTTTTTACTCCAACTGCCTTTGCAGTATCATAAGCAACTGAAGATGCAATGGTTTTACTGTCGATAAAAAATAACCCCTTACTCGCCAGTTCATTTAAAACAACTTTCATGACATGCTGATTGGAAGTTGCTTTTGAACCTTGGTGATTATTCACACCAATGATATGAGGCACTGCTTCCGTTAGTTCATTGACCATTGCTCTTATTTCAGCATCACTGATATTCACATTAATCGTTTGTGCTTCTACCTTTGCTGAACTACTCATTGCTTCCATTGGCAAATGCAAGATAATCTGGCGACCACTTTTATAGCCACGATTTGCTGCTTCTTTACTGTAAGGATGATTGGGTAATATTGCAAAAGTCATCGGCCGATCAATTGCTTCATATGCATTGATTGGTTCTTCTGTATAGCCAAAATCATCAATCACAAGCGCTAATTTTGCCTTACTTCCTCCTTTGCTTGCTAGAGGAGGAGATTTATCTGTCAACGAAGTTTTTCTCTGCATCACATACAATTTATCGGCAACAATTGTGATCTGATCTCCATCAAGTTCATCTTCAATACCAATATCTAATCGCATGACTGCATTTCCATTATATTGATCCGGCTCTACGTTTATGATTTTTGCGCCAATTTTATTTACTGCTTTATCAAGGGCAGCTCTCAATTCGTCTACAGCGCCATTTGCAATCGAAACTGGCATTTGCCGTGCATTCCAGGAAATGTTTCCTTCTATTTTCTGTCGTTTGACCGTCTTACTGACTTGCGTTGTATCAAGCACCGTTACATTTTTATCTTGCAATACTTTATCAACAACAGTATGGATCTGCTTTGTTTTTTCTGTAAAATTAGCATTTGTGCCAGCGCCTGTTTTTTCTATCGTATAATTCTGGATTTGATCCATTGCTCTCTCTTTATCTTTATTCTCATAATTAATAAAATAAAAATAAGTGCCTATCAGCAGAATCGCAATACCAAGTATTGCCCATGGTCGTTTACTTGAAGTTTTGCGTGAACTACCTTTTATCTGCTTTTTAGTAGTTGTAGTTTTATTTTTTCCTTCATTTGCCATAGCAAAGCTCCTTATCACACGTCTGTTTCATTACAAAATTTCAACAAAATAAATATAAATTCTGTAGAAAACCAATCAAATTTATTTTGACTAGCTAAAATTATTTTTCTCCTCTATTTATGCTCGGCTTAATATTCATCAAACATACGCTGTATTTCTATTACATCTTTTGTTTTTGTTAAAGCCAATGCTAATAATATACGAGCCTTCTGCGGGTTTAAAGAATCAGCCTTGATAAATTGAAGTTCTTCCCATTTATGATTCGAAGCGACTACGCAACCATTACCACATCGAGAGCTTCGCGCAACTACGATGCCTTCTTTTGCCGCATCAATTAAGCCAGGTTCAGCATTCATATGAATACCACCATTTCCCATACCAGCATAAATAATTCCCTTTACACCAGCACGAGCAATAGCATCAATGATGCAACGATTCTGGTTCGCATGCGCATACACAATCTCCACTTGCGGAAGATTCGTCAAACCAGCCAATGAGAATTCACTCTTTTTCGTATGTTTCCGCGTTGTCATCCGATAAAAATTCGCCTTACCGTTGTTCATATAACCTAAAGCGCCCAGGTCCCATGCTTTGAACGTACTAACATTTACTGTATTGGTCTTAGTTACATCCCGTGCGCCATGAATTTCATCATTCATCGCCACTAAAACACCTTTACCAAATGCCTCTTTACTGGCAGCTAGTCTAACTGCATTTAACAAATTAATGGGTCCATCTGCACTCATCGCCGTTGCTGGTCGCATTGCACCAACCAGCACAACAGGTTTTTCACTTGTTACTACTAGATTTAAAAAGTACGCTGTTTCTTCTAAAGTATCGGTCCCATGGGTGATAACAACACCGTCAATCGCTTCATCCAGCAATAGTGTATTCACCTTGGCTGCCAATTGAAACCAAATTTCTTCCGTCATATCGCAACTATCGATATCACAAACTTGCTGCCCATCTACGTTGGCGTACTGCTTGATTTGAGGAATCGCCGCAAGTAGTAGTTCTATGCTTAGCACTCCCGCTTGATATCCTGTCATATCTGTATCATCTGCGGCACTTCCTGCAATTGTTCCCCCCATCGCTAATATCTTTATGTTAGGTAATGTATTCATTTAAAACCGACCTCTTCCGTTCAAAAATTACAATCTATTTTCATTTTACTATGACTCGCATTTTTGAGCAAACAAAAAGAAGCTATCGCCCTTTGACAATAACTTCTTTCCTTCATTTT
>JARBTT010000024.1 GCA_029240055.1 Anaerosinus sp. | reverse complement strand
AAAAGCTACCCCTCACCTTTAAATAAAAAAACGCCCGCATGAATATTACTTTCTACCAAGTAATTCATGCGGGCGTTTATTTTATGTACGCAATTAATTGATCTCAACACTATGTACACCTTTGAGTTTCATTAAGGCTTCTGCGATATCAGCTGACTTTACACAATGAATATTTAACGTATCGATATCAATAAAAACAGTTTTTGCGGTATTTTCTTTAATTTGCAGCCCCTTAGTCTTGATATGAAAGGATTCTAAGCATTTGCCAATTTCTCCTATTTGTCCCGGGGTATCATCTGATTCAACGGAAATAAGCATGTTTTTTTCATGGGTCACCCAATCATCCAAGCGAGATAGTGTCCCTAATGTAGCAAAAACTAAAAAAGAAGTAAACAATGCCCCCACATAGAAACCAGCACCAACGGCGAGCCCCACTCCAGCTACTACCCAAAGACAAGCCGCTGTAGTTAACCCTTTTACCGTCAAGCCCTCTTTCATAATCGTACCTGCACCTAAAAACCCGATTCCACTAACAACCTGAGCCGCAAGACGCGCTGGATCAGCATTGGTCAGCCCTTCAACCTGTTGATAAATATGTTGCGATAACACCATAATTAAACATGATCCCAAGCATACTAATATATTGGTACGAAGACCAGCTGATTTTCTCCTTGACTGTCGTTCATAACCAACTAGCCCACCTAAAAAGCACGCTAAAATCAATCGTAATAATAACTCCCATTCTGAAACCACAATTCCACCTCATATCTTTTAGCAAAGATCATTGCCATATCACTTTCTGAATATATTCTTTTTCCCTATTGTTTAGAATAAATCCTGCTATATTAAGACTATTTACCTAGCGTAAACTTACTGATCATATAGCTTTCTTCCCCATTTTAATGTAAAATAGTACTATATTCCACAGAAATATTTTTAACAAACTTTATCTACGATTTACAATAGCTATCATTGTCTGATACTAGGAAGGTGATATACAATGGCAAAAAAGGTCAAAAAGAGACGGAGTACTCCACCTAAAACATGGTTTGTTTGGTTAATGTTACTTTTATTTTTTCCTATTGGGTTATATCTTTTATGGAAACATAAGCTCTATGCTTTGATTCCACGAGTCACAATCACGATATTGGTTAGCTTTTTATTGTTCACGGCTATTTTTACTGCTATACTATATAAACATTCTTTAGACAAAAAAGCTGAGGAAGCAAACGCGGAGCCAACTACCGAGCAACAAGCAGATCCGCTTGAAATTGCAGCTGAACATTATAATCCACAGCAATTGGCTTTTCTACAATTCTCTCAAGATTTAAACCAGGAAATAAAAATCTATACCTCAATTCAAGATGAATATAAATTATTAATATCCGGCATCAAAAAAAATAAAACTCCTGCGCCTGGCATAGCAGCAGCTTATATTGATACGTTCAATCGTCGCTTAGAGCAATCCAAAGAACGTATTTTAGCAATGCAACCACCAGCGACCCTCAATGATTCTGATAAACAGCTTTTATCCAGTAACCTTCAAAGCTATGCTATCTTTCTTACTGACCTTGAAGCATCTTTTATGCTAATGCAAGATAGCTTGGTTCGTTCTGATGTCGAAGCCAGTAAACTCTCTGATCAAAATCTTGAGAAAGCAAAAAATAATCTGGAGCTTATTAAAACTGATTTAACGACAGTAGCGACGGCATTAAACGTTCCTTATGACGTACGACTAGAATTTAAAAATTTAGCTAAAATTCCGCCAATCAACGAAACTGTCCAACTGAATAAAGACCCAATCCAAAAACCGACTATTACAGAAAATGAAAAAACAACAGCGACCATACAATCATTGCCACAAGGTATTGTTGAGGGAGCCCCAATTGAAATAAAAGGCGATATCATTACCATCGGTGACTAAAAATGGTATTGTACTAAAAGATGTAATAAGTTTTATGAAAAGAAAGAGTGGTATAAATAGCAATAAAAGTCTATTTATACCACTCTTTCTTTTCATGTTTCTTTTCCAGACTATTTTCCTTTAAAAGCTACTCTGAGCTAACACCATCATAAACAATGCAGCAATTCTTACCACTTTCCTTACCTTGATACAATGCAGCATCAGCAAAAGAAATATTTTTTTCCATTGTCAAATTAGGTGAAATTTGCACTAACCCAAAAGTAATGGTCACGCTAAAATAATTTTCCTTATATTTTATCTTTTTCTGGGCAATTTTTTCGCGAATCGTTTCAATAAAGATCTTAGCTGTATCAACCGTAACATTAGGGAAGAAAATAATAAACTCTTCACCACCCCACCTAGCGACAATATCATTCGCACGGCAGACCCCATTCATAATACTCGCAACAGAATTTAAAACTTGATCCCCCATAGAATGTCCATAGGTGTCATTGACTTTTTTAAAGTTATCAATATCGCCCAATGCAATGACCATATTTTCGGTATTACTATCTAATTGCATTTTTAATTTATTGGTAAAGTAACGTCGACTATAAATTTTAGTTAAATAATCATGATTTACCATCTTAGTCATTTCTTTAATGACCATATTGAGCTCGTTTTTCGCCCTTTGATTTTCTAAATGAACCATTACACGTGCCTTTAATTCCATCGGTACAAATGGTTTGGCAATATAATCAACCCCACCATATTCAAAACATTGAATAATAATGTCACTATCTTGCTTTGCTGTAATAAACATAATAGGAATATTGGCTGTGATTGGAGAGTTTTTCAATTGTTTACATATTGCAAAACCATCGGTCTTCGGCAATATGAGATCAAGCAAAATTAAGTTCGGCTGTAACTCCGTCGCTAATTTTAGTCCTTCTTCGCCAGTATATGCTTTTACAATATCTAAACAATCCATCCTCAGGATATCTTCAACGATTTTACAAATTAAGGCACTATCATCTATCACAAGTACTGTTTCTTTGCTTACCATATCCAGCCCTCCAATCGTTGCAAAATGCTGATCGACTACAACGAATCTACTTATACTGCATAGATTCTACATGGATATCCTTGTATCCTTTTTGTTTTAGCCCCTGTTTACTAGTTTAGACAAATATCTTTTTTATCTTTTATGATAATACTAAATTACAATAACTGTGGATAATGTGTATAACAAAGTGCATAACTACGCCTGAATATAAAATAACGATCGCCCTTGCGGAATGATTATTTTATATTTTCTGCTGACTATCAGCGCTATTAGATCAAGAACACTACAAATTAATACTGATTTTGCCATATACCACTATTTTTATGGCTTTTAAAAGACGCATAGCATGCGTCTTTTTTAGGTAACACATTGCGCTTTATTTTCATAAGCTACCACAAATAACAAAAAAAAGTTAGCTCCGGGTAATAGACTTACCTTACACTAACTCTTACTTTGGAGGTTGATTTGATGAATACAAATGCAATGCCAATCCCATCTCTTGCACAACTAAATATCGGTCAAACTTGCCATATTAACACAATAGAACTGACTGGTTTATTAAAAAGGCGCATTTTGGATTTAGGTCTAGTTCCTGGTACCTTAGTAGAGTGCGTTCGCCGTAGTCCCTCAGGAAACCCCAGCGCTTATCACGTTCGCGGTACCACGATTGCCCTCCGTAATGAAGATGCAGATTTTATTAAAGTAAAGCTGTAAGGAAAGTGAATCCTTTCCTATTACCTAGGAGGAAAAAACATGCTTGAAAATCGTATGAAACACCTAGCACTTTTAAAAAACCGTTTTCATATTATCGCTAGCCCCCAACAGTTCATTGTCGCACTAGCCGGTAATCCCAATGTTGGTAAAAGTACTATCTTTAATGAACTAACCGGACTAAGACAACATACTGGCAACTGGCCGGGAAAAACTGTCGATAACGCTCAAGGAACCTTTCATTACTTTGAACAAGAGTTTCTACTCGTTGATTTACCAGGAACTTATTCGATCATGGCCCATAGCGTAGAGGAAGAAATCGCCCGTGATTTTATTTGTGATGCCCAGCCAGACGCAACACTCATCGTAATTGACGCCTCCTGTCTCGAGCGCAATCTGAACTTAGCCTTACAAATCATGAACATTACTTCTAAAGTTGTCGTCTGCGTCAACCTCCTTGATGAAGCCAAACGGAAAGGCATTGAAGTTGATCTTAAACGATTAAGCAAAGAGCTTGGTGTTCCTGTCGTGGGTACAACGGCACGTACAGGTGAAGGGCTAGATAAATTAAAAGAAACGCTATTCGAAGTTGCCAATAACGAATTACTTATTATTCCTCGTAAAGTGAAGCTTGATCAACCCCCTTATGATGATCTTGCAAAAGATGAAGATAAAATCGTTGCCGCACTGTACCAACAAGCAGAACAAGTCAGTGAACATGTCGTTCGTAAAACAGAAACACTCAAAAAATCCCTCGAACACCGCCTTGATGATTTATTGACCTCGCGTTGGTTTGGCTATCCCACCATGCTATTACTACTCTGCGGTATTTTCTGGCTTACGATTGTAGGGGCTAACTTGCCTTCTGAGGTACTTGCCAGCACGTTGTTTGCTTTACAAGATCGTTTAACCGAATTATTTATGAAACTAGGTGCACCACCTTGGTTACACGGACTCCTCGTGCTTGGTATGTATCGTTCGCTTGCCTGGGTCGTCGCCGTAATGCTTCCACCAATGGCTATTTTTTTTCCACTCTTTACCCTCTTAGAAGATTTAGGCTACTTACCTCGTATCGCTTTTAACTTGGATCATGCTTTCAAAAAATGTCACTCCTGCGGTAAACAAATTCTCACCATGTGTATGGGCTTTGGCTGTAATGCTGCTGGCGTCGTTGCCTGTCGCATTATCGATTCGCCACGGGAACGTCTCATTGCGTTGATCACCAACAGTCTGGTTCCTTGCAATGGTCGTTTTCCTACCCTCATTGCCATTTCAACCATTTTTATCGCGGGAGTGTTCGCGCCAGAACTATCCTCCGTGATTACTGCCATTAGCATCACAGTTATCGTTTTGCTGGGAATTTTACTTACTTTTATCAGTGCATGGGTTTTGTCTCATACCATCTTGAAAGGGGAGCCGTCCACCAATATCCTAGAGCTCCCTCCCTACCGCATGCCACAATTCGGTGCCGTTATTTATCGATCCATCATTGACCGGACTTTATTTGTCTTAAAGCGCGCCGTCATCATGGCTGCCCCTGCTGGGGCAATTACTTGGCTACTTGGCTACATCATCGTCGGTGAGTATAGCTTATTACAACACCTCGCCGAGCTGTTACAACCATTGGCTTACTACCTCGGTTTAGATGGTGTCATTTTGCTTGCTTTTATTCTCGGTCTACCAGCAAACGAAATCGTCATACCAATTATCCTGATGACCTATCTTTCTACCGGGCAAATAACCGAAGTAGCCAGCTTAAATGAGTTAAAAGATATTCTCCTCGCCAATGGCTGGACCTTACTGACCGCCATAAACACCATGCTCTTCTGCCTGCTCCACTGGCCATGTACAACAACTCTTCTCTCCGCCTACAAAGAAACCGGCAGTGCAAAATGGACCGCCGTAGCCTTCGCACTACCAACCATGATTGGGATTATCCTATGCTCTGCAATTGCATTTACCGCGAGATTTCTAGGGCTTGCCTAAATAATAAATTATTACTTAATTTTATACACTTTATCTTAAAAAATTACACGATACATGCGAATCAAGTAAAAATTTATCAATAACTTTTGTTAGCCACCCGCATAGCAGGTGGCTTTTATTTGGCTCACCAAACAGACTAAAATCTATAATAAAAATCAACCTCAGAGACTTATAAATTTAATATATTAAACACTTAAGCAAACAACAATAACTCAGCTTATTAAAGACACTTCTATAATTTATTTTTTTGTATAATAAGGATTATATTGAAAATAAACAAAATTAGGGTAAATATGTGTTATTGTGGAAAAATGCTAGTGTCTTTACTTACATATGCTATAATATGCCTTTTGATTAATAAAATATATAAATATATACTTTGTCTATAATCTTTATAAATTTCACTTAAAATAATATTTTTATTTTTAATAGTATTTTTAGAATTTGATTCAATCAGCCTAAATTATAGAAGGAGGAAGTAATAAATGAAAGTCAATAAAGTTATGCTTATAAATGTGGGGAAAGATTCAGATGTAGCATCCATAGGAAATGATGGATCCTTTCCTGCTCTAGGCGTAGTTTCATTAGCAACTGTATTGAAAAGACAATTCTCCGATATTGAAGTAATCGTAATTGATGGTCAAGTAACTTCTAGAACCCAAATTGAAATAATGATAACCGAGTTTAAGCCTCAAGTTGTCGGATTCAGTGTACTTGGAACAAATTATAAAAGTGCGCTTCATTTAGCTGCCGTTGCAAAAAGCATAGATGCTATAACTATATTTGGTAATGATCATTCCGCTGTATTTGGATACCAAATTCTAAAAAATCGTAAAGATATTGATTATATTTGCACCGCTGATATTGGAGAATTTGCATTTTCTGCATTTATCAATTTTCTTAAAGGATTTCAGCAGATAGAAACTGTTTCTTGTCTAATGTATCGTACAAATGAAGGAATCAAACATAATAATTTACCTGAAGTTCTTACTGTTTCTCAATACGGAATGCCTAATTATATTTTAGATGAAATTCCTATACCCGATCGCAATCTACTTCCTAAAGAAAACTGGAAATCTTATTTAAATAATTATTTAGATAAGTATGGTAAACTACATTCAGATGAAGAAATAACTGGAGTAACAACAATTAACCGTGCTAGAGGTTGCGCTAGAGCTAAAGCAAGATGTACATTCTGTGGAATTGCAAACTTAACCCCGCGTTTTTCCTCACCTGAGATATTCTGGAATGATGTTCGTGCAGGAATGAACGATGTTTCAGCATCAATTTTCTATGAAGCATTTGACAGCTTTAGTAGCTCTCCTTCTTGGATTGAACATCTTGTAAGAAACAAACCAAAAGATATTGGAAATCCAAAATTTTTTGTATATACACAAGCCGTCGAAACTAATCCTCGATTAGTTTCATTATATAAAGAACTTGGTGTTTATCGTGTCAATATTGGACTAGAATCTGGAGATACAACAATGCTTAAACGACTAAAAGGGCCTCGCGATAGCCTAAAAAAGAATCAAGAAGCTTGCATTCTTTTTAAAGAAGCTAATATTCCAATATATGGTTCACTTGTTCTTGGTGGACAAGGAGAAACTTATAAGACTTTGGATAATACAATAAATTTTGCAAAATGGTTGATTGATAATAAAATGATGGCTGCATTAGAAGCCCAGCCTCTTTATCCTGATTTTGGTGCACTGACTGGGCACTGGTTAATGAATCCTGATGACGCAAGAAAAGCATCAATAAAACAAGGTTTTGAAATAATTAACACAAAACTATTAGATAATATGCAAAAAAAATATGGTAATACCGATAATATAGATTTTGATGAAATATCTTACGATTGGAATAGAATTTTTTGTCAGGTTTCTTGGGAAGATTTACTTGCGGCAACAGCAGAAATTACTAGCTATGCAGCGAAAAACCACACTGTTGCAGGTTCTGCACGTATGTCAAATACACAATTAGAACGAGGGAAAAGTTTAAAACAAAAAGTATCATCACTTTAGAAGTCTTATAATGAAATTAAAACAGTTGGAGCGTTAATATGGATTTTTCAAACACTTGGTTATTTATCTCTATTTCTTTTCTTTTACTTATTTCGCCTGGGCCTAATACAATATATGTTATTACACAAGGCTTAAACCATGGAAGAAATTCCGCTATGCATGTTGTCTTCGGAGCCTCATTTGGTGACATGGCCCAAGTTTTATTAACTTTTTTTGGATTAGCTACTTTATTTCAAACATCAGCTTGGGCATTTTACATAGTAAAAGATATTGGTGCTATATATCTTTTTTATATAGGAATAAAATGTTTTTTAACAAAAAGTATTTTAATTGAAACTACTTCTGTAAAGGCCAATAAAAATTTAATTCTTACTGGGTTTTTAACCTCAGCTTTAAATCCTAAAACAACATTATTTTTTCTTAGTTTCCTTCCTCAATTTATTGACATAAATAGTGACCATGCACAACAGGAAGTGCTATTTTTAGGAATAATCTTTGTATCTTTAGGTTTTTTAGTGATGAGTACCTATGCTATGGTATCAGGTAAATTACAAACATGGATAACTAAAAATGAAAATATCCAGAAATATTTTAGTAGATTTACAGGAGCCATATTTATTTTGTTTGGACTACGCCTATTTATGTTCGAATCTAAATAATGCATACTTTGATTCTCCATCCCGAATGGCATCATGCCTACATAAATAAAAATGCAGCTAACCTCCATTATGTTAGCTGCATTTTTATTTATTTTATACACACTTCTTATATTACAATTTCGTTAATTCATGATATTGATCTTTTAAACTGTGATAGATAGCTTGATACAGTTTTTGACCTTTTTCATAATAGGCGCGATTCTGCGGAATCGGCTGACAATATTCCTGTGTACGAACAAATCGATCACAAGCTTCCTCGACTGTAGGAAACAGTCCTGCTCCGACCCCAGCAAGAATTGCTACACCAAGCGCTGGCCCTTCTTGTGCTGCAACTGTCTTGACTTCGCAGCCGTACATATCTGCAAGCATCTGCCGCCAAATCGTACTCTTGCCACCGCCGCCGCAGGCCATCATTTCACTTACCTCAATTCCCATTTCAATAAGAATATCATTACAGTCTTTAAGTGAATAAGATACCCCTTCCATCACAGCACGAATTAAATCCTCCTTGGTATGCATTGCTGAAAGACCAAAGAATACACCGCGACATTCTGGATTTAAATGAGGCGTCCTCTCCCCCATAAGATATGGCAAATACATAAGACGGTTGCTGCCTATTGGCACCTTTGCTACGGCTTCATTCATCAATTCATATGGATCTATTTTTTTTACGGCGGCCCGTTCCTTATAGTCGCTACAAAAATTATCGCGGAACCATTTTAGCGACAGTCCCGCTGCCTGCGTAACGCCCATAACATGCCAACAACCTGGAACCGCACAACAAAAAGTATGTACCCGCCCTTTGGGATCAATTTTAACCTTACTGCTATGTGCAAAGACAACCCCACTTGTGCCAATTGTCGTAAAAGCGCGACCATCTTTGACAATGCCAGTACCAATCGCTGCGGCTGCGTTATCACCAGCACCACCAACCACAATAGTCGTAGTTGCTAGCCCCGTTTTATCAGCAATCTTTTGCGTAATCGAACCCGTGACCTCAGGGGATTCATAGACTCTAGCCAGTAAACTTTTATCAATCGCAAGTTTTTCAAGAACTTCCTCTGACCAGCAACGTTTTGGAATATCGAGTAATTGCATTCCACTGGCATCTGAAACCTCAGTTGCATATTCACCCGTTAATTTAAAACGAATATAATCTTTCGGCAAAAGAATATGCCTGCACTTCGCATAATTTTCTGGCTCGTGATTTCGCACCCACAGAATTTTTGATGCTGTAAACCCAGTCAATGCTGGATTTGCAGTGATCTCGATCAACCGCTTAGCACCAACTTTTTCTGTAATTTCCGCACATTCAGCAGCCGTTCGCTGATCACACCAAATGATGGATGGCCGAATCACCTCGTTATGCTCATCCAGCATAACGAGCCCATGCATCTGACCAGAAAGACCAATCCCCTTCACATCAGTGCCACTTACACCAGCTTTTTGTAATACGTCTTTTAATGTGACAAGAACGGCGCTATACCAATCCTCTGGATCTTGTTCTGCCCAACCATTTTGCGGCTGATATAGTGGATACTCTTGCGATGATGACGCTATTATAGTACACGATTCATCAAAAAGTACCGTTTTAGTCGCTGAAGTACCGATGTCAATCCCGATTAAATAGTTCATTTTTCACCAGCTCCATTTCAAAACAATTTAAATTAAAGCAGTCTATAAACTTTTATTTTCAATTAATATTTTCTAATATCTTAATTTCATTTTTTAAAATATGTTGCACTTTATTGGGTTGTAATCCATGCACCAAATAATTAAATACTACATCAACCGATTTATGACCTTGGGTATAAGGATGTTGATAAATCGTTGCTTGGATGATCTGTTTTTTTAACATCTCTACTGTCGTAGGCACACTATCAAAAGAAATGATTGTCAATTTCTGCTGCACCCCTAGCGATAGTACGGCCCTACAAACTCCGTAAACGCCACCAGCAACAATAAAAATTGCAGTTATGTCAGGATGCTTCAACAACATTTCTTTTGTTATCTCAAACGCCAAAATATCATCATCATCATTTTCCACATAATCTACAATATGAAACTCTGGATATTTTTGCTCAATAATATGCTTAAAGCCTTCCACCCGTTGTTTATGTCCGAGCGCTTTAAAGGAACCCGTAACGATACCAACTTCTGCCTTACCGTTTGTTAACAGTCCCATAATTCCACAGGCTGTTTCTCCGCCATTAAAGTAATTACTCCCAATATAACAAGCGCGCCGACTATTTTCTATATCATTATTTAATGTTACAACAAAAATCCCTAATTCTACGAGTTCGTCAATCTTAGCTTTAATCCTTTCATCGCTGATCGGGTTCAAAATCAACGCATTCATTTCACCTTTCATCGAATCAATAATTCTGCACTGTTTCTCAACGTCATAGCCTTTCATGCTTTTTAACACGATCCGCATGCCATAAACACTATACTCTTTCTCCGCTACTCGGATTCCGCGGATAACTTCATCAAAAAATGGATTTCCCTCTGCTATAAGTAAAACACCCACAACAAGATTTTTCCGTTTTGCCGCAAGAGCTCGCCCGGCTGGATTTGGCTTATAGCCGAGTTCATTGGCAACTTTTTTGACAAGTTCCTCTGTTTGCGCTTTTACTTTTCCACGGTCATTCAGTACTCGATCAACGGTACCTCTTGAAATACCACAAATTTCTGCAATTTTTTTAATCGTTATTGTCATTTTTATTTATCCTTACTTTATAATAAAATCATTTTTCACAACATCTCCATTAATTGATATCATCCTATCATTTCTTTGCTTGGTTGTAAATGTCGAAGCCAACTGCGATCAAAAGCACAAGTCCCTTGATTCCCATTTGCCAGTCAATACCAATCCCCATAATAGACATACCGTTATTTAAAACGCCCATGACAAGACCACCAACAATTGCTCCTACAATCGTTCCAACCCCGCCAGTTGCCGATGCTCCACCGATATAACAAGCAGCAATTGCATCAAGTTCAAAACCATTACCAGCGGTTGGTCCTGCACAATTAAGCCGCGCTGAAAAAACCAATCCAGCAATTGCAGCCAGCAGTCCCATATTAACAAAAACAAGGAATCTTACCCATTTGGTCTTAATACCAGAGAGCTGCGTTGCTCGTTCATTTCCACCTAATGCATAAATATGCCGCCCTATCACAGTTCTATGTGTCACAAAAGAATAGATTATAATCAAGGCTGCAAGTAGTAGCAAAATGATTGGCATGCCCTTAAATTGATTCAACCAATAGGCTGCATATAAGCAAACAAATGTCACTAAACTTAGTTTCGCTATAAAAGCTTTTTTACTGCTCACCTTCACTCCATATTGAATATATTGTTTGCGTGCATTCATCTCTGATAGTACATAACAAATAGCAACGATAATCCCGACGAGTATCGTACTATAGGGAATAGCACCAATCAGCGGAATATCAGCTAAGAATTTTTGTGCTACAAACTGATAGGATTCTGGAAATGGTGATAATGTGTTTCCATCGAGAATAACCATGGTTAGCCCACGAAAAAGAAGCATGCCTGCCAAAGTTACAATAAAGGATGGTACTTTAGCAAAAGCAACCCAAAATCCCTGCCAAGCACCAATGATAAGACCTACGACCAGACAAACCACGATTGTTAGTCCAACTGACATATTCATTGAAATCGTCATTGTACCAGCGATAGCACCAACTACGGCAATGACCGATCCAACAGATAAATCAATATCTCCAGTTAAAATACAAGGTAACATCCCTATCGCCAAAATTAAAATATAGCTATTTTGCATAATAAGTTTTGATACATTCATTGGAGCAAGTAGAATTCCTTGCGTGAGCCACTGAAATAATAACGCAATAATAATAAGGGCAATAAACATCGCATATTTTCGTACTGCCATCTGAATTATATCTTTCTTAAATAAATGACTACGAGTATTGGTCTCTGTCGTTTGATGATGCATTCCAATGTTTCCTTTGCTCAACATTTATAATTCCCCCTACTTATTACTTTGCATAATACATTTCATAATGCTCTCTTGTGATGCATCACCTTTGCCCAGCTCCCCTACAAAACGACCTTCATTCATCACATAGATTCTATCACTGATTCCTAATACTTCTGGCAACTCAGATGATATCACGATAACCGATTTCCCTTGCGCTGCCAAATCGTTGATAATACAATAAATTTCATATTTTGCCCCAACATCAATCCCCCTTGTTGGCTCATCAAGAATCAACACATCTGGATCGGCATAGATCCATCTGGCAAGCATAACTTTTTGTTGATTCCCACCTGATAAATTGCCAGTATTTTGATATATTCCTGGTGCCTTAATTTTCAGCCGCGTCAAATATTCTCCTGACACTTTTACTTCTTCATTTTCATTTACTACACCATGCGCCGAAAGTTTTTCTAAACTCGGCAAGGTTGTGTTAACCCTGATATCATTAATTAAGATAAGCCCTTGCTTTTTTCTATCCTCCGTAACATACGCTATGCCATTCTGAATCGCATCAGATACACACTTTATATGAAGCTCTTTGCCGTCTTTAATCATTACCCCGGAAATATCAGTACCATAAGACCGCCCAAAAATACTCATTGCGAGCTCCGTTCTACCAGCTCCCATAAGACCAGCAATCCCAACGACTTCACCTTTTCTTACATTAAAGCTCACATCATTCACTGCAAGCTTCTCTGAAATTTCTGGAGAATGAACCGTCCAATTTTTTACTTCAAAACAAACATCCCCCAGATGGCTTTCCCTCATTGGATAACGATGGGTTATGTCACGACCAACCATCCCGCGAATAATTCTATCTTCTGTAATCTTTTCAACATGGGTATCAATCGTTTCAATCGTCATCCCATCACGAACCACTGTAATTTTATCCGCTACTTTTGTCACTTCATTTAATTTATGTGAAATAATAATTGCCGACATATTACAATCTTCACGTAATCTTAATAATAGCTCTAAAAGTTTTTCACTATCCGCATCGTTTAAGGCTGCCGTCGGTTCATCAAGAATCAACAACCTTACATTCTTGGATAAAGCCTTCGCAATTTCTACAAGCTGCTGTTTGCCAACACCAATTTGATTGATCGGCGTATCTGGATCTTCTTGAAGACCGACGGTTTCCATAAGTTTCATCGCTTCAAAGCGACATTTCCCCCAATTTACAATGCCATGGCTGGCTCTTTCATTACCTAAAAAAATATTTTCTTTAATTGATAAATAAGGAATCAGCGCCAATTCTTGATGAATAATTACAATTCCTTCATTTTCACTTTCTCTTATGTTTTGAAATTTACATTCTTTTTCGTCATAAATAATGTCTCCGGTATAAGTACCATACGGATATACCCCACTCAGAACATTCATCAACGTTGACTTTCCTGCACCATTTTCTCCAACAAGTGCATGGATTGTTTTTTCTTCTACTTTAAGCTGTACATTATTCAACGCCTTTACTCCAGGAAATTCTTTTGTAATCTGTTGCATCTCCAATAAAATCTTGCTCATTTCAATGTTTCCTCCTGCCTGCTGAATGTACATAGTTAAGACTAGCAGTGCAGCTTTCCTGCACTGCCAAAACTTAATCATTCATAGATCTGCTATAGCAAAATTTTATTTTAAATCACTTTCTTTATAATATCCTGAATCAATTAATAGGGTTTTATAATTTGATTTATCAACAAATTGAGGTTTGCATAAAAAAGATGGTATAACTTTTTTACCATTGTTATATGTAGTTGTATCATTGACTTCTGGTTCTTGTTTATTTACCATTGCTTCAACCATTTTAACAACTTGATCCGCAAGAGCTCTCGTATCTTTAAATACTGACATGGCTTGCTGCCCTGAAACAATTGCCTTTACATTTGCAATATTTGCATCCTGTCCAGTAACAATCGGCATTGGTTTATCAGCAGAGCCATAACCTGCTGATTTAAGAGCAGACTGTACACCTAGAGACGTGGAATCATTCGAGCATAATACCGCATCAATTTTATTTGACGTATAACTTGCAGTAATAATATTATCCATACGTTCTTGCGCTTTTGCTTCATCCCAATTTGGTGTTGCACATTGTTCACGAGTCACTTGACCAGATTTAACCACGAGCTGTCCCTTATCAATATAAGGTTTTAATACTTCCATAGCACCATTAAAGAAATATACAACATTATTATCATCTAAAGGACCAGTTGCAATTTCAAAATTATAAGGTCCCTTACCTTCTTTAAGCCCCAATTTTTCTTCTATGTATTGGCCTTGAATTTTACCAACACTAAAATTATCAAAGGTTGCATAAGCATTGACAGCATCTGTATTCATAATCAATCGATCATAAGCAATGATTGCACACCCTGCTGATTTTGCCTCATCTAAAACAGAAGATAATGCACTCCCATCAATTGCACCAACTACAATAACTTTGGCTCCTTTGGTAATCATATTTTCAATTTGTGACACCTGTGTTTCTACTTTATTTTCCGCGAACTGAAGATCTACCTGATATCCTTTTTCTTTTAGCTTAGCCTCCATATTAGATCCATCTTGATTCCACCGTTGTAATGATTTCGTTGGCATCGATACACCAACTTTAATAGATTTTTCATTACTTGAAGTAGTAGACTGAGCCCCTCCACAGCCAACCATTATTAGGGTTGCCGTTAGCATGACTCCCACCAAAATTAATGCAAGTATCTTTCTCATTCGCTTATCCCTCTCCTTTTATGTGCTCAGGCACATTTAATGATTAAAGAATATCACCGAATTTTGTGCCCGTCAATATTTTATTTTCAGTTTAATTAGATTTTTCTAATTATTCAGTTATATGTTACAAAAGCATGCATAAATTATAGTGTCCAAGCCATTTATCATATTAGACAAGCCTTTAATATATCTAATGATTATGTATGCAATCTAGATATATAATGATTATTTATTTGTCTTTAAATATCGAACTTTATCATTATAAATTTTATTTGACAGGAATAATTAGCAGTGCTATTCTTTAATTATCGTTTTGTGCTCCTGCACATTTTGTTAAAAAGCAAAAACAAATAAATTTTTATGGAGGAATGTAACATGAGTTTAGTCAGTAAGCAAACCTTCGGAACAACCAAAGATGGCTCTCAGATTGATCTTTACACCCTTACCAACAAAAATAATATGCAAGTCATAATCTCGACCTTTGGTGGCACTATTCTATCGATAAAGGTCCCCGATAAAAACGGAAGATTCATTGATGTCGTTTTAGGATATGACAAATTAGAAAACTATGAATCACAGGACAAATACATCGGCGCTTTAATAGGGCGTCATGGCAATCGCATAAAAAAAGGTCATTTTTCTTTAAATGGGAAAGAGTATCAGCTTTATTGCAATGATGGCAATAACCATTTACATGGCGGTAAAATCGGCTTTGATAAAAAAGTATGGTCTGCTAAAGAGACCGATCAAGGTCTTACATTAACTTATATTAGTCCCAGTGGTGAAGAAGGGTATCCCGGAACATTAACTATTAAAGTCCTTTATTCTTTAACTGACGACAATACGTTGTCGATTGATTACAAAGCCACCTGTGATGAAGATACAGTTTGTAACCTCACAAACCATACATATTTTAACCTTGCCGGACACGATAGTGGCACTATCTTAAATCAAAAAATTCAGATATTTGCGAATTATTATACCGATGCTGATAAAGAATCCCTCCCAACGGGAAAAATTGTTTCGGTTGTAGGAACGCCACTTGACCTTCGCCAACCAACAATCATTGGTAATCATATTAATGATTCCTTCGAACAACTACAATTTGCTGGCGGTTACGACCACAATTGGGTCATCAATGACTATGATGGCACACTCAAAAAAGCCGCTTTTGCTTGTGCTGATAGTACTGGCATTACACTCACAACCTCAACAACATTGCCAGGCATTCAATTTTACAGCGGCAATTATCTTGATGGTGCACCTGAAGGAAAAAATCATTCTCATATTTACAAGAGATGTGGCTTCTGCCTTGAAAGTCAATATTTTCCCAACGCCTTAGAACATCCTAACTTTAAGCAACCTATTATCAAAAAAGGTGAGCCTTGGCATGCCTTAACAACCTACCAATTTGGTTTAAATAAATAAAAATTAAAACTATGATATATAAAAGGAGCGTATAACGATGACTATGACAAATATTCCACAAGTAAAATTCGGTATCATTTCTGTAAGCCGTGATTGTTTTATCATTACCTTATCAGAAAACAGAAGGAAATCAATTGTTGAAGCTTATACCAAAGAGCATGGTGATATTTATGAAGCACAAACAACTGTAGAAAATGAGCAAGATATGCTGAAAGCTGTCCAAGAAGTTAAAGACGTCGGCTGTAACTCACTTATTGTCTTCCTTGGTAATTTTGGTCCGGAAACGCCAGAAACTCTTATCGCTAAAAACTTTGACGGACCGGTTATGTATGTGGCTGCTGCCGAAGAATCTGGCAAAGACCTCATCAATGGTCGTGGCGATGCGTACTGTGGTGTTTTGAATTGTTCTTATAACCTCGGACTTCGTAAAATAAAAGCATTTATTCCTGAATATCCAGTAGGTACAGCTGACGAAATCGCTACGATGATCCATGAATTCGCGCCAGTCGCTCGTACGCTCATCGGTCTTTCCGGCCTCAAAATCATTACCTTTGGGCCTCGTCCGCAAGACTTTTTCGCCTGCAATGCACCGATTAAACCACTGTATGATATTGGTGTTGAAATCCAGGAAAATTCAGAACTTGATCTGCTTGTTTCCTACCGTGCCCACGCCAATGACCCTAGAATCAAAGAGGTAACCGCTTCAATGGCTGAAGAACTTGGGTCTGACGGTAATAACTATCCTGATCTATTGCCACGTATGGCACAATATGAACTTACCCTTCTCGACTGGATCGAAAAAAATAAAGGTGCTAGCAAATACGTTGCCTTAGCAAATAAATGCTGGCCAGCCTTCCCATCTGAATTTGACTTTGAACCATGTTATGTCAATAGCCGTCTGGTTTCTCGCGGTATTCCTGTCGCTTGTGAAGTTGATATCTATGGAGCACTCAGTGAATATATTGGTATATGCGTGAGCGAAGATACCGTAACGCTTCTTGATATCAACAATTCCGTACCTAAAGATTTATTTGAAGAAAATATCAAAGGTAACTATGACTATGCTTTAAAAGACACCTTTATGGGCTTCCATTGTGGTAATACTCCACTTTGTAAACTTGCAAAAGGTGCTGTAAAATACCAATTGATTCAAAATAGACTGCTTGAAGACGGTGGTACTCCAGATATCACTAGAGGCACACTTGAAGGCGATATCGCCGCTGGACAAATTACCTTCTTCCGTCTTCAAAGCACCGCTGGCGCTGAGCTTCGCTCTTACATCGCCCAAGGTGAAGTTCTTCCCGTAGCCACCCGTTCTTTCGGCGGAATCGGCATTTTTGCAATTCCTGAAATGGGACGCTTCTATCGCCATGTACTGATCGAAAAACAATATCCACACCATGGTGCTGTTGCTTTTGGTCACTATGGCAAAGCTTTATTCTCAATCTTTCAATATCTAGGCATCAAGGACATTGCCTTTAATCAACCAAAAACAATGCTTTATCCAACTGAAAATCCATTTGCTTAAAACAAGAATTCTATACGAGCTTGTTCAACATTCTTATAATGATGTGCCTGAACAAGCTCTCTTTTTTAGTGCGGAGAAAAGAAGATTTTGTGGCTTAAGCTTATAAAATCAAAGTTAATGAGTTTTGGATCGCGTCGACTAGTGAAAATTTTCAAAGTGTTTTATTTAGCTTCCAGGGAGTTCTTAATAAAAAATTTTAAGGAGCGAATATATATTATGGAATTAAAAGCACAGAGCGAATACAAATTAACTATGCAAGAAAAAGTAGGATATTCTATGGGTGATTTGGCCTGTAACCTTATTTATACAACCGTTTGTACCTATTTACTTTTTTTCTATACAAATGTCTATGGCTTGGGGGCAGAAGTTGTAGCTACGATGTTTTTAGTCGTACGTGTAATGGATGCCATTGTTGATCCGATTGTTGGAACTTTTGTTGATAAGCATACGTATAAAAAAGGTAAGTTTCGTCCCTATTTATTGTATGGAGCAATTCCATTTGCAATATTAGGTATCTTATGTTTTAGTACTCCTTTGTTTGATGATAGTCTTAAAATTATTTATGCCTATGCTACTTATATTGGATTGTCCTTAGTTTATACAACAATCAATATTCCTTATGGGGCATTAACAGCAGCGATGACCCGTAATAATAAGGAAATTGTAAGTTTAACATCTATTAGAATGCTTTGTGCTAATTTTGGCGGTTTATTGGTTGCTTTTGGCGTGCCCGTCTTTGTGACAATGATTTCAGGAAGCTATACGGGTGAAAGTTCCAGATTTGGCTGGCAAGTGACGATGGGCGTTTTTAGTGTCGTTGGCGCATTGCTATTATTATATTGCTTCTCAAAAACGAATGAACGCGTAAAACTAGATCCGCAGAATGATGAAAATATAAAATTTGTGGATGTCCTTCATCAATTTCAAATAAATAGACCCTTGGTGATATTGAGTTTATTTTTTATTATTCTTTTTGGTATGATGGCAGTGATGAACTCAATTGGCGCATATTTTATTACCTATAATTGTGCCAGACCAGATTTGGTACAATGGTACGGATTATTAGGCAGTATACCCGCCTTTTTTTTACTGCCACTAGTTCCTTTTTTAAATAAATTAATGGGAAAAGTTAGATTGTTAATTGTTTCTTTATGTTTAGGTATTTTTGGCGCATTATTGACCTACATTATTCCATCAGATAATATCACAGCAATACTTATCGCTAGGTTTATATCCTCTTGTGGTATCATTGTCGCTGGTGGCTTCATGTGGGCATTAATTCCTGAAACAATTGAATATGGCGAGTATAAAACAGGTAAACGATTAAGTGGTATGATCTATGCGATCATCGGCTTTTTCTTTAAATTTGGTTTAGCTCTTGGAGGAATTATTCCCGGATTTATGCTAGCAAGTTTTGGCTATGTTGCGAACCAAACACAAACACCAGAAGCATTAGAAGGGATCTTATTAACGACGACAATCATCCCCATCGTTTTTCTCATCATCGCTATCATCGATATCTCTTTTTATAACTTAGATGATAAAAAATATAAAGAAATCATTGATGTACTTGAAAGCCGCAAGTTGAATGAAGATGTCCATATAACTGAACCCCAAAATAGTGTGACTTTATAATAAAAAATATCATCAGGAGGCATTTTTACTATGTTAATTCAAAATCCTATATTAAGAGGTTTTAATCCAGATCCGAGCATTTGTCGTGTTGATGATGATTATTACATAGCCACATCAACCTTTGAGTGGTTCCCAGGAGTTCAAATTCACCATTCTAAAGATCTTGTAAATTGGCATTTAATAACACATCCATTAAACGAACTTTTATACTTAGATATGAAGGGCAATCCAGATTCAGGCGGGATATGGGCGCCAGATCTTAGTTATGCTGATCATAAGTTTTGGCTAATTTATACAGATGTTAAAGTTGTAGATGGAATTTGGAAAGATTGTCATAATTATCTTACAACCTGTGATACGATTGATGGTAAATGGAGTAACCCAATCCTATTAAATGGTTCAGGTTTTGATGCATCATTGTTTCATGATACTGATGGGAAAAAATATCTGATTAATATGTATTGGGATCAAAGAGTATATCACCATAATTTTTATGGAATAGCATTACAAGAATATTCACCTAAAGACAAAAAGCTTATAGGAAAATCTCAGATTATTTATAAGGGAACGGATATCAAATATACAGAAGGACCACATCTATATCGTATTAATGATATGTATTATTTATTTACGGCTGAAGGAGGGACAACATACCAACATTCAGAAACTGTGGCACGATCTAAATTTATCAATGGAGAATATGAAATTCAGCCATCTTACCCTCTCTTGACTGCTTGGAATACACCACATAATCGTTTACAAAAATGTGGTCACGCCTCTCTTGTTGAAACGCAAAATGGTGAATGGTATTTAGCTCACTTAGTAGGAAGACCTTTGCCAATGGGCAATAAGCCAATCCTCGAACGAGAGCAACACTGTTATTGTCCATTAGGTAGAGAAACTGCTTTACAAAAAATTGAATGGATAGATGGATGGCCTAGTATTGTTGGGGGAAAACAAGGCTCGATTACGGTTCAAGCACCAAATCTTCCAGAAAAAAAATGGGAACCAACCTATCCAATAAAAGATGATTTCGATACTGATGTGCTTAATATTAACTTTCAATCTCTCCGCATTCCTCTAACAAAAGATATTGCCTCTCTAAAAGCTAGAAAAGGTTATTTACGACTTTATGGAAAAGAATCCTTACTTTCAACATTTACGCAAGCCTTTGTTGCTAGACGCTGGCAATCTTTTGCTTTTGATGCCGCAACTAGCGTAGAATTTTATCCAGAATCTTTTCAACAGATGGCGGGATTAACCTGCTATTATAATACAAAAAATTGGTCTAGTGTTCATATTACGTGGAAAGAAAATATGGGACGCGTTCTAGATATTGTTGCAGCGGATAATTTTGTATTTTCTATGCCTTTAGAAGATAGAGAGATTCCTGTCCCCGACGATGTGATAACAGTTCATTTAAAAGTGGAAGTCCGTGTTGATAAATACCAATATTTATATTCTTTTGATGGAAGTACCTATCAT
>JARBTT010000186.1 GCA_029240055.1 Anaerosinus sp. | reverse complement strand
AGCTAATTTAAATACACTGTTCATCACTTCTTGATAGTTTTCTGGTGTTAAAGATTGTGGGCCATCTGATAATGCTTTTGATGGGTCTGGATGCACTTCGATCATTAAACCATCGGCACCAGCTGCTACTGCTGCCATTGCCATAGGTTTTACCATTCTCCATTTACCTGTACCATGACTTGGATCGACAATGATCGGCAAATGACTCAAATGTTTCATTGCTGCAACCGCACTTAAATCTAAAGTATTACGTGTGTATTCTTCGTATGTTCTGATCCCACGTTCACATAATACAACATTATGATTGCCTTCGCTAAGAATATATTCAGCGGCATGTAACCATTCATTAATCGTCGCAGCCAGACCACGTTTCAATAAGACTGGTTTATTTCCACGACCAGCTTCTTTCAATAAGCTGAAATTTTGCATGTTACGAGCCCCAATTTGAAGCATATCCGCATATTTAGAAACTGTTTCTACCGCTTCCACTTCTGTTACTTCAGTTACGATTTTAAGTCCTGTCAACTCTCTAGCTTCTGCTAAAAATTTCAAGCCTTCTGTTTCAAGACCTTGGAAAGCATATGGAGATGTACGCGGTTTATAGGCACCGCCTCTTAAAAATTGTGCGCCACCAGCTTTTACGATTTTCGCTGATTCTAAAAGTTGTTCTCTACTTTCTACCGCGCATGGCCCTGCCATAACAACAAAATTACCGCCACCAATTTTTACGCCATCAACATCAATAACACTCGGTGTTGGATGAAATTCTTTACTTACCAATTTATAACTTTTTGAAATAGCAACGCTTTTTTCAACGCCATTCATGGCATCGATCGCAAGTGTTGCCATGATATTTTTATCACCAATTACACCAATGATAGTTTTCGACTCCCCTTCAACAATGTGCGTTTGTAAGCCAACGCTTTGTACTCTCTCAATCACATCTTTAATTTCTTTTGCCGTTGCATCAGTATTCATAATAATTACCATTTTATTTTACCACCTTTTATTATTATTATCTATTTTTATAATCTAGGTTTATGATCAATTTTTATTACATTAAAAGATCCTAGATTTTTTAGCCATAAACTTTTTTGCGCGACCGCCTTAATTGCTGCTTTTACATTGACTTTATCGATTGAATCTTCCAAGTCCAAAAAGAAAATATATTTCCCCAGTCCAGTACGAGCCGGCCTGGATTCTATTCGCGTCAAATTAACATCACGCTTAGCAAATTCTAACAATACTTCACATAAGCTACCAGCCTTCTTACCATTGATTTGGCAAATAATCGAGGTCTTGTCTTTTCCATTGATACTGGTTTCTTTCGGCTTCGTCAGAATTAAAAAACGCGTACAATTTGTAGTATTATCTTGGATCTCCGTAGCTATCGTTGTGAGTGAATATAATGTACCGGCCCGATGACAACCAATGACAGCATATCCTTTATGCTTCCCTTCAGCAACGATTTTAGCCGCCCGTGCCGTACTAGAAACAGGTCTAATTTCTGCCTGGGGATAATGCTCCTTTATAAAGCTGCGGCATTGCGCCAATGGCTGCGGATGTGAAATAATCGTCGTAATTTCATCATCAGTGTTTTTGACCATCAACTGGTTGTGTACTGCCCAGATAATCTCGCGCTCTATTTGCAGATCTACATCATGGGCTAATGTATCTAATGTAATATTGATAGAACCTTCAATTGAATTTTCCACTGGCACCACGCAGCGGTCAATCTTCCCTTGCTCCACCGCACAAATCGCATCATAAATACTTGTATAGGGTACCAGCTTCCATTCCTTGCCGGTATTATTTTGTTCGCTGTTTAAATAAAGTGCTACTTCTTCACTATGCGTACCTTTGGGTCCAAGAAACCCTAAAGATTCAACTACTTTCGTCACGTTTATACTACCTCCTTCCTTGAAAATAAAATAAACCCTCATCCTAATAAAAGGACGAGGGTTTTACTCGCGGTACCACCTTAATTATTTGCTAAAAAGCAAATATCTCAAAAGTACGGGCTCTTAGCCGATACTTGCCTTTATGATAACGGAAAGGTTCCGACACCACCTACCTAAAATTCAGTGGGTAACTCCAAGGTGAACTTCAACACATTTTCTTATATCAGGTTTCCAGCACGACCCGACTCTCTGTAATAATAGAATATGTTTACTTTTCCTCTTCATCGTCTTTATTAAGAATTAAATTACTAACAGTATAACAGACATTGTTAGCTGATGCAACAATATTTTTTACATTGTGTACCCCTGTGTTTTCTGCAAATACTTTTGTCTGTTATCAGCGTTTTTTCCTACCTGCCATCAATCTTTATCAACCCAACGCATAACATGAGAAACTGCATTTTGCCAGCCACTATAATAGTCTTCTCGTTCTATTTCTGATATCTGTGGTTTAAAACAGGCATCTTCCTGCCATTTGCTTTTCAATTCCTCGGTATCTTTCCAGACACCAACCGCCAGGCCAGCAAGATATGCAGCCCCGAGTGCAGTGGTTTCCCTGATCCGCGACCTTTTGATAGGGACCCCCAAAATATCTGCTTGAAATTGCACTAACAAGTTATTATTACTTGCCCCGCCGTCAACTTTCAAATCTTGAATCTGCATTTTGGTATCCGATTCAATCGCTTCGACAACATCACGTACTTGATACGCCATCGCTGCCAATGCCGCCCTAACAATATGTGATTTTGTCGTATCGTTTTTTAACCCGATAATCATACCACTTGTCTGCATATCCCAATACGGCGCACTAAGCCCCCGAAAAGCTGGAACAAAATAAACACCGCCTGTATCGCCGACCTTTTTAGCCAACCATTCAGATTCTGCTAATGTATCTAGGATACCAAGACCAGTTTTCAGCCATTGAATGGCTGCTCCCGCAACAAAAACGCTGCCTTCAAGCGCATACGTAATTTTCCCATTAATCCCCCAGGCAATTGTAGTAATCAAGCCATTATTAGAATTACAGAATTTATGTCCCGTATTCATAAGGAAAAATGAGCCTTCACCATAGGTGTTTTTCGCCATACCGGGCTCAAAACAGCCTTGACCAAACAAATCTGCCTGTTGATTGCCCGCATCACCAGCAATGGGTATCTTCATCCCAAAAATAGACGGATCTGTATAGCCATAAACTTCACTCGAAGAACAAACCTTTGGCAACATACATTGTGGAATTTCTAAATACCGCAACAGGTCTTGATCCCACTTTAATTCACGTAAATTATAAAGAAGCGTTCGTGATGCATTAGAGTAATCTGTCGCAAAAATTTTTCCACCACTCAGTTTCCACATAATCCATGTATCAATTGTTCCAAAAAGTAACTGCCCTGCTTCAGCTTTTTCTTTCGCACCTGCCACATGATCTAAAATCCAACGTATTTTACTGCCGGAAAAATATGAGTTAATAATCAGCGAGGTCTTCTGCCGAAATTCCTCTTCTAAGCCCAGCTTGCGTAAATTACGACAAATATCTTCCGTCTGCCGCGACTGCCAGCTAATCGCGTTATAAATTGGTCTACCAGTCGTTTTATCCCATACCACGGTTGTTTCACGCTGATTTGTTATGCCAATGGCTGCGATATCTTCTTTCTTCAGTCCCGATTTTTCTATCGCTTCTTGTGCCACAAGAAGCTGTGTGCTCCAAATTTCCTCAGCATCCTGTTCCACCCACCCCGGTTTTGGATGAAATGATAAAATCCCTTTTTTTGCTACTGATACAATATTTGAATCGTTATCAAAAATGACCGCCCTATTTCTGATTGTGCCCGCGTCCAAAGCCAATACATACCCTTTTTTCATGCCAAATTCTCCTTCGTCATGACTGCAAAATTCTCTACTTCTCTTTGAGTTTTGGGGTACCAAAAATAAGATGAATTTTTGTTTCATCTTATTTTATCGTATTTATAGTCTTATGGAATATTATAACATGCTTCTATCAATAATATCAAAATAATTTATATTCCTGTTTGCAGTTAGAACTTAAGATATTTATGGCCTTAAGCATGATAAGCTGCACTCAGCACCTCAATCGGATGAATTGCCTTAACGTCTGCCCCGTGTTCTATCTGCAGGCGACAAGTACCACAGTCGGAAATAACCTTACTTGCAGAAGATTCCTTAATACGGCGGAAAAGTTCTTGTCCCACCTGCATCGATATCTCGTATTTGTCTTCTTTAAATCCATAGTTGCCTGAAATACCACAACACCCTGCATCCGCATTTTCAACAACTACATTGGGAACAAGCGATAACACTTCTAGCGCTGGGGTTCCGATTCCTTGCACGCGTAGATGACAGGGTGCATGATAAATAAAGTTGCCCCCTTGCCCATTGAAATTTTTATTCAAACGATTTTTTTCATATAGATCAAGCAAAAATTCAAAAGCATCATAAACAAAGGTTGCATTTGAATGCACATCTGGCAAATCAAATAATTCCGCATATTCTTGCTTCAGCATCAAAGAGCAACTCGTACAACAAGTAAGAATTGGATAGCCCTTATCCGTCCATTTACGAATAAGTGAAGTATTTTTACGAGCATGCTCTTCTGCTTCATCTAAATATCCCGTTACCACCATTGGCGATCCACAGCAAACAAAATCCTCATCGACAATAACCTCATAATGATTTTGTTGCATAACTTTTACAAAGGCAAGGCCTACATCTGGATCATTCTCATTAATAAAGCATCCCGGGAAAAATACCACTTTATCTGGATATGTTTTTTGCTTGATTGAGCGAAACTGCTGCAAAAACGATTTAGCTGCATATTTAGGCATAGGACGTTTTGCTGCAATACCTATCATTTTAAACAGACCTGTTTTATGCCCAATATCCGCACCCAAATTAGCAAAAAAAGCACCAAGTGGTAATTTACGCGCCAATTTTATCATCTGCTCACCGTGTGCCAATATATGATCCCTTAGAGGATGTGAATGACTTCTATAGTACTCTCCGCGCTGCAACATATTTAATGTTGAAACAGCCACACCAGATGGACAGGAGATATCACAATTCTTGCAATTTGAGCAATATTCAAGTGATGCTTCTATATCTGGCTCGGCGAAATTCATACGGCTTTGTGCCGGTCCAACAAGTTTAGGTCCACGAAACTTACTAGTTGCTGCTGTCACTGGGCAAGCAG
>JARBTT010000185.1 GCA_029240055.1 Anaerosinus sp. | reverse complement strand
AATACGGAGCATTTTATAGTACAAAAAAATTATTTAGGTTGAAATGTTCTACAGTTTGTTTCTGAGGAACAATCACATTTTTTTGTTTCAGAAGTTACTTCAATAGCATTTGCTTGGCACAAATCACCATCATGATAGTATTTACAGCTATCAACAATACATTTTACATCTTTAGCCAATAACATCACCTCCTAACAAGTTTATTATCTACAAATATAGATTGTTTTTATTCACTATCTATATTTATATTTTTTACACTATATGGAAGGATTTTTGAAATTAACCTAGAACAAATAGTATTATTGTCAATTCTAATAAAATGGATTTATCTTTTATATTGTTAGGAGTGAAATAAAATGAATTTAAAAGAAATAAAAGCAAAAGCGAAAGAGTTAGGAATACTACCTAAAACATTAAAAAAAGCTGAGCTTATCCGCGAAATACAAAAAAACGAAAATAATTATCCTTGCTTCGGTTTCTCTGTCGACACCTGCGATCAAACCAATTGTCTATGGCGTAAAGATTGTATTAAGTAAGTTACAAAATCTATTTTATGTTATTTAAATTTGACAATTATGAAATTCCAGTCGTCTACTACAAAGGAAAGAGCACCGCATTCATGGAATGCGGTGCTCTTTCATGCTATCTATTCCTGTAAATAAAAAAGAACTCCTAATTGGAATCCTCTAAATACGTCTGGCAAGGGCAGAAGGACTTGAACCCTCAACCAACGGTTTTGGAGACCGCTACTCTACCAATTGAGCTATACCCCTATTTTTGGAGCGGAAAACGAGATTCGAACTCGCGACCCCCGCCTTGGCAAGGCGATGCTCTACCGCTGAGCTATTTCCGCATAAATGGCGACCCGGATGGGACTCGAACCCACGACCTCCGCCGTGACAGGGCGGCATTCTAACCAACTAAACTACCAGGCCATACTATATAATTAACCTAACAGATAACTATTATATAGGAATTATTTCGTTATGTCAACACTCATTTTTTATAAGGTAAGATTGGCATGTAAATACGCTATTTTTAAACTATATATTTACATCGCCAATCAACATATATGTTAAATTATAATTTTCTGCTGCCACGTTTAGTCATTGGTTGACCTTCCCTACATAGCGGGCAATCATCCGGTTGATACGTTGTAACTGTAAGATGAAGTAAAGTTTTATATGGAACTTCATCAAAGCTTGCTTTGCCACAACTACGATCAACTAGCATCCCAATACCTACAGGTATGCCACCTTGTTCCTTAACAACTTCAACGACTTCTTTGATAGAACCGCCAGTTGTCACAATATCTTCAACAATAAGTACTCTTTCACCTTTAGTAATTTTAAAACCGCGACGCAAGGTCATTTTACCATTTTCACGTTCTGTGAATATCGCACGTGTTCCTAATGCTTTACCAACTTCATGCGCTAGTAATATGCCCCCAGTAACAGGCCCAACAACAACTTCAATATTTTCATCAACAAATTTATCTGCTAATGCTTTGCATAGTTCTTCTGTATATTTCGGATGTTGTAACACTTGGAACTTTTCTACATACATTGGGCTATGTAAGCCAGATGTTAACAAAAAGTGACCTTCTAAGATTGCCCCAGTTTTAATAAAGAGTTCTTTTACCTCTGCCTCTGTCATTTATTTCACAGCCTCCATCTCTTTTATTATGCTTAATGCCGCTTCTCTTGGATTTCCTGCCGATGTAATTGGCCGCCCAACAACGAGATGGCTAGCCCCACTAGCAAGTGCATTTGCTGGCGTAGCAATTCTGCTTTGGTCATTTACTGCCACACCAACCGGTCTTACCCCAGGCGTAACAATCATAAAATGACTGCCACAGGCTTCACGAATAGCCGTTGCTTCTTGTGGAGATGCAACTACACCATCAAGTCCAGCTTCCTTCGCAAGTTTTGCCAAGCGAACCACTTGCTCTTTAATCGGCGCCTTCTGCCCAAGACCATCCCAATCAGATTCATTCATACTTGTAAGAATGGTCACAGCAATTAATTTTGGTCTTGCAATACCACTTTGCTCTGCCTCTTTTTGCAAGTTTTCTACTGCAGCTTTCATCATGGTATAACCACCAGATGCATGCACATTCAACATAGTTGCACCAAGTCTCGTTAGCGATCCCAAGCCCTGTTCTGTTGTATTTGGGATATCATGAAGTTTTAAATCTAGAAAAACTTCTTTTCCCTGTTTACGTAGATACTCAATTACAGAGCTTCCTACACTGTAGAAAAGCTCCATACCTACTTTATAATAAATTACACTATCGCCTAGTTTCATAACCAAAGCTTCGACTTTGTCCATGCTATGAAAGTCTAGTGCTACGATAAGTCTATTATCAGCCATACTATTTCTCCATACCATTCTATTATTTATTGACTTTTAGCTGCCCAATCAATTGGCTTACATGCGTTAATTTTTTCTTAACCAGATACTCTTGAATACCTTTTGCCACATCTTCTACTGCAGAAGGATTTACAAAATTGGCCGTACCAATAGCAACTGCACTCGCACCAGCTAAGAAAAACTCTATCGCATCTTCCGCTGTCATGATACCACCCATACCGATAATTGGTATTTTCACGACTTGCGCTACTTGCCATACCATACGTACAGCCACCGGTTTTACCGCGGGGCCTGAAAGACCACCTGTAATATTACCTAATACAGGTTTCCAGGTATCCACATCAATTACCATACCAATCAGTGTGTTAATCATAGAGATTGCATCAGCACCAGCTTCTTCAACCGCTACTGCCATATCCGCAATGTCTGTAACATTTGGTGATAATTTAATAATAACCGGTTTGCTTGTATTTCTTTTTACTTCACGTACCACGGCTGCTGCGCTATCACGGTTTGTACCGAAAACGATCCCACCTTCTTTTACATTTGGACAAGATACGTTAAGTTCTACCGCGGCAATACCATATACGTCAAGAATTTTTGCCAGTTGCCCGTATTCCTCTACTGTATTTCCTGAAACATTTACAATAATAGGGACATCATATTTTTTTAAACGAGGCAATATATCACTTAAGAAATGTTCTACTCCTGGGTTTTCTAAACCAATGCAGTTTAGCATTCCACTTGGCGTTTCTGCAATTCTTACTCCGTCATTACCACACCGTGGCAATAAGGTCGTTCCTTTTACAACAACAGCACCGATTTTATTTAAATCAACAAAATCACTGTACTCTTCGCCAAAACCGAATGTCCCTGAACCAGTCATGATTGGATTTTTCATTTTAATACCAGCTATATCAATCTCTAACATAGTTTCGCTACTTAACATTACAGCACCTCCTCAGCCCAAAAAACCGGACCATCAGTGCAAACTTTTTTACGTTTATCACCAAGTTTATTTACACAAGTACAAGATAGACATGCACCAATTCCACACGCCATATATTTTTCCAGCGAAACTTGACAAGGGATTTCATGCTCTTTTGCGAATTTTGCTACCGCTTCCATCATAACATGTGGGCCACAGACAAAAATACGATCAAACTGATTTGCTTTTACAAGTTCAGGCAAAGCACTTACCGTAAAACCTTTTGTTCCCATGGAACCATCATCTGTTGTAATATGAATTTCTTTGGCTAATCCTTCATACATTGGCTGCCAAAACATCTCCGCTTTATTTCTACCGCCCATTAAAACTGTCGTAGTGCGCGGGTTAAGCCGCTGAGCTAAAAAGATCAGCGGCGCTGTCCCCATCCCGCCCCCTACAAGAAGAGGACGTTCACAAGTTAAATCAAAGCCATTGCCTAGCGGACCTAAGCAATTTACTTCGTCATTTGTTCTTAAATTTGCTAGATAAGCAGTACCTTTACCGACAATTCTATAAATAAGACTAAGTGTACCGGCTTCGACATTCACATTAGAAATGCTAAGCGGGCGACGAAGTAAAGGCTCGCCTGTTGCAATTTTTATATGAACAAATTGACCAGGTACAGCTTGCTGAGCTATTTTAGGTGCGTAAACGATTAATTCTTTTACATCATCTGTAATACTTTTATTCTCAACAATCGTCGTATCAATAGCTATTTTAGGCAAGAGTATCGCCTCCACCAACATAATCTTGCAGTGCTAATGCGTATACCAAGCGACGTTCACGCATGAAGTTCAGAACACGTAACACTTCCCAAGCAGTATCCATTGAAGTTAAACAAGGAATTGCATGTTCTACTGTAGCACGGCGAATTTTAAAACCATCGCGTTCAGAACCTTTTCCTTGCGTTAAAGTATTGATTACCATGTTAATTTTACCTGTTTTAATCATTTTAATGATATCCGCTTTATGTTCATGCACTTTGCTTACAACATCTACTTTGATTCCTAGCTCTTTAATCGTTTTTGCAGTACCTGCAGTTGCAACTAAGTGGAAACCAAGATCAGAGAAAGCTTGTGCAAGCTGCTCTACTTCTTCTTTATCTTTATCAGCCACAGTGAAGAGAATCGTGCCATGGGTTGGAATGTTCATACCAGCACCAGTGATTGCTTTATAAAGCGCACGTGCATAGTGATAATCAATCCCCATAACTTCACCCGTTGATTTCATTTCAGGTCCGAGTGAAATATCTACATCTTGCATTTTTGCAAACGAGAATACTGGAGCTTTTACTGCAATATGTGGTTTTGCAGGAAGTAATCCAGGTTTGTAACCAAGCGATTCTAGTGTTTCTCCCATTGCAATACGAGTAGCAACATTAACCATCTTCACATCAGTTACTTTACTCATGAACGGAATTGTCCGACTCGAACGAGGATTTACTTCAATCACATATACTTTATCATCCACAACAACATATTGAATGTTAAGCAGACCTTTTACATTTAAGCCAACTGCTAATCGTTTTGTATAATCAATGATGGTATAAATTACTTTTGCCGATAATGTTTGTGGTGGATATACCGCAATACTATCGCCAGAGTGAACACCAGCACGTTCTATATGTTCCATAATACCAGGAATCATAACCTCTTTACCATCGGAGATCCCATCAACTTCAACTTCTGTTCCTTGCATATATCGATCAACTAGAACTGGATGTTCTGGTGATGCTTTAACTGCACGGCCCATATAATCACGAAGTTCATCTTCATTATATACAATTTCCATTGCTCTACCGCCTAATACATAAGAAGGGCGAACAACCACCGGATAACCAATTTCAT
>JARBTT010000184.1 GCA_029240055.1 Anaerosinus sp. | reverse complement strand
CCCGTTTTATGATCAAACCCACCAGCAATCAGATAGTATTTGTCTTCGCTACGATGGTATCGAAAATAATGGTAGGGATCATAAAGATCTGCGGTCTGCGCAAGCATTTTTGGGGCTTGGCTAAGTTGCACCGTGAGGGCATAACTGCGATAAGGTGCGACCAACAAACCAAACCTATTCTCCCCCGGAGGCACGTGTGTTGCCCAAATAATATTTTTTGCAGACAGGATACCTGAGTCAGTCGTTTTCACGGTAACCATACCATCTTTATTCGTATAATCATGAATGGGTTGGTTTAACAATACAGTACCTCCATCTTGACAGAACGCTTCCAATAATCCTTCTATATATTTTAAAGGATGAAATTGCCCTTGTCCCTCAATTCTGATTGCTTTTTCAAAAGGCAAACTAAAAGGGAGGGTATTACTTTCGGTCGTTTTTATTCCCAATTGTTGGTGAGCAGCGCGAATCTTATCAAGTTGTTCATTTTGACCTTGTTCGGCACTGAAAAGAAAGAAGTCACATGCGTTGTACTCACAATTTATTCCATACCTCGAAATATTCGTCTTAATATAGTTTAACGTATCATCTGTGCTTTTGACCAACAGCTGAGCAGCGTCTTCGCCAAAGCTATTTATGATCTCATCGTAGGATGCGTCGTAGAAGTTATTAATGTGCGCAGTTGTTCCCCCAGTTGTTCCAAAGCCTGGATTTTCTTTATCTAATAGTAAACATTTTATTCCTCTATTTTGGAGCTCCTTTACTAGGGTTATGCCGGTGATACCAGCGCCTACAACAATAGTATCAAATGTCACATCTATTAAATCAGTCGAAAAATTTTGGCTATCAGTAGTTTGCCAAAAGCTCTTATTATTACCGTCGCGTTTCATATAAGATTCATTTAAAGGCTGGGAGATAGAGATACCCAGCCTTTGATGGTATAACTAATTCTCTCTTCTATTAAGAACCACAGCACTCGGCAATCGTTTCTGATTTAAATACGTAAAATAAAGAAAAAATACGCCTTCGTATATAGCATCAAACCAAGCGCATATTGGCATTGTTCATTTCCAAAATCAGGATAACTAAATTGAAAATTATGACAAGCAATCTCAATGACTATATGAATTCCATTCTTCCCTTGTGGATAAAGGACAAGAAAATATTAATTACTGGTGGTACTACAGGCATAGGACGAGCCACTGCGCTGCTATTAGCCGCTATGGGTAACAATGTTTTTATATGTGGGCATCATGAGCAGCAGCTCAACGACACACTGCATGATTTTGAAGCATTACATACGTCAGGGTCTTTATCGGGTATTGTTGTAGATTTAGCTACTGAGGCGGGGATACAACAACTGTTTGAAAAGTTTGACAATATGTATGATCATCTGGATATCTTAGTTAATAATGCTGCGATCGCCTTTCAATCTGTCAAACAAGGAACTTATTCTGATCAGGCCTATTTATTACGAACCAATATCCTTGCTTATCTTTCTTGCGCTCAGGCTGCGCTGTCGCGCATGGAGCCCAGGGGTTCAGGACACATTGTAAATGTGGGATCTATGAGTGCCGATATTCGGGAAGCAGAAAGCTCTGTATATGTATGCTCAAAGGGAGGTATCCAAGCCTTCACTGAATCATTGCGTAAGGAAGTAAATCCTAAGGGCATTCAGGTGTCACTTATTGAACCTGGTTCTGTTGGGTCTGATATGCAGCCTTATTCACCACAAGAGCAGCGTAATAAAATCGAATCCATGGAGATGCTTTATGCTGAAGACATTGCTCAGGCAATTGCCTTTATTGTATCCCAACCCATGCGAACTTCAATTGTGAGCATGCAGGTGAAGCCTTTGCGGCAAATCATTTAATATTATCCCGTAAAAGAGCAAACAAATCACTCGACGCAAACGTCCAAATAAGAAACGGAAAACATGAAAGCAAAAAAAAATTTATTTGAACGGTTTTCAAACTGGGCAACACATGCGACTGGAAGTTCTGCAGCATTTATCCTGGCAACCTCTACGGTAATTTTGTGGGCAGTGAGTGGCCCAATCTTCGGTTATTCTGAGACGTGGCAGTTGGTCATCAATACAGGAACAACAATTATTACATTTCTAATGGTGTTTTTGATTCAAAAATCCCAAAATAAAGACTCAAAAGCGATTCATTTAAAATTAAACGAAATAATTGCTTCCCATGAAGGAACGAGCAATCGTATGGTAAATTTGGAGAACCTAAGCGAAGAAGAACTGGATCAATTGGCAAAATTTTATGCACACATTGCCAAACTGGCACTTCAAGAAGGTGAGCTTACTTGTACACACTCTATTGATGCGGCTGAAGAAAACCACGATTTTAAACGAAAGTTTCGCCAGCAAAGGAAAGATGTTTCAAAAACTGACAAGGAAGGAAATTGATAAGTGCCAAAATGCCCGTTCCAATATTGCCCTAGCTGTTCTTCTATTCATTTTTTTAAGTTTTAAATAATTATTTACATAAAGAATTGGCCCAACGTCGTTGAGCCAATTCTTCCTTTTTCCATTCATTTTTTTCTGCCAAAAGACCCTAGTCGTGTCCTTCGGTTTTTACAATTTTATTGTAAATACCTAATAATAAAAATGGTGCAGCCCATTGTCCAACAAATAAGGCCGTCTTATCATTAGTCATACATTTAAGCGCTGCCGACACACCCATAGAAAGCAATGCTGCTCCCAAAAAAAGCGTTGACGGTAACTTAGAGGTTTGCTCTTCAATCTTTTTGGTGATTTCACCTTCATTTCCTGTTGTTAATGCCATAATCTTAAAATTTAATGTTAAAAAATGTTGTATTATATATCAATTACATTTGCATCTGCTAGTTTAAAACAGGACTTAAACTTTTTTGGTTCACATACTATTCAGAAAATCCACGAATCACGCATTTATCCTTTAGTTAAAGTAAAAACACTTTTTTTGTGGTATAAAACACGAAGTATATTATCAAGTACAAATACAGTGAAGATCAACTAAACAAATGTCAACTGAGCAACTTTTTTTGAAAGCCAAATTGAATCAATTGAGCAGTATTTCTTGAATTAGTTTTCTCGAGCAGTAGTTGGCGTTGACCTTCTACAGTTCGCTTGCTAAGAAAAATTTTATCGGCAATTTCAGCATTCGTATACCCCTCTGCTATTAATTCCAGAACTGATAATTCTCGTTCAGAGATTTCATATTTTACCATTATTTCCTTCTTATCGATTTGTGGATCTATATATTGGGCTAAATAATTTATCAATTCTATTCCCAGTGCTGCGCTGACGTACTGCATTCCATTCATAACTTGTGTAATGCCAAATAAGATCTCGTCAACATGAGAACTCTTTAACAAATAGCCATCAGCGCCTGAATTTAAAGCCTCGTGTATCGTTTGGATTTTATCATCCATTGATAATACAACGACTTTAACAATTGGATATAGGGCTTTTACGTGCCGAATAAATTTGAGACCATCCATCACATCCATATGAATATCTGTTAAGATGAGATCAGGTTGTACTTGCGCAAGATATTGCAATGCTTTATCCCCGTTTTCTGCTTCAGCAATTACGTTGATATTTTCTTGAGCCTCTAAAATTAATTGAAATCCAGATCTTACAAGTTTGTGGTCATCCACCAAAAGCAACCGTGTCATAGCTGTCTGTTTTATTATCAAAACTGGTATGGTAAATTGATTTTCTTGAACAGAAACAGCGACTAATTGGAAATAGTTTTAAGTATTTTCTTTTAACAACCAATAGAATGTGTAGGTCTTTATCTGCTCATCTGTTAGCTAAGTAGGAGAAAGATGATCTGGAAGAAACATTTATTGTTTTGGAATACAGCGGATTAATACGCTAACGATACGTATAGATGACATTTTTTGCTTAAAATACCTAAAATAACTGCTCTTCAAACTGTAGATTCCTGAGCTTTGTTCCTAAGTAAAAAACAAGCGCTTATGTTTACATCAATAGTTATCGGTATTGTGTTCATCGTCGTAGCGGCTTATATCCTTATAAACTATAGAAGCCGGCGAAATGGCACTCACAATAATAATCCTTAACAAATTAAATAATAGTATTATGAAAACCATTTTAAGATTTCTTGGCTTATTCATAGCCATTTTGACTTTTAGCACGGTCTTGCACGCACAAGACACGACTAGTACAAACACCCAACAGGGCGATCTAGATTTCGCGAGCAAGGCGACGGCAGCAAATAATTTTGAACTGCAAGCAGCGAATATTGCATTGGCAAAGTCTCAGAATCAAAGCATTAAACAATATGCACAAATGATCCTGGACGATCATACTACCGTAGGTAATGAGCTGTCTTCGATGGTAAAAAATAAAAACTGGCAATTAAGTACGCCCGGTAATCAAAATTATACTAAGATGATCGATGATCTGAATAATGCCGATCCAGCAAACTTTGATCGTATATATGCTGATATGATGGTGAAGAGCCATCAAGAGGCCATTACCTTATTTAAAGATGCTAGCGGTGGTACGGCTACTTCCGATGCAGACCTACGCAAGTTTGCATCCGAGAAGGTCAGTGCTTTCGAGAAACATCTTGATCAGATAAAAAACGTGGGATCAACAGACAGTACAGTACCCACTGGCACATCCAATAGTAAAATCCCCGGACCAACAAGTCCAGTTAAAGGAAAAACACCCAAACCTACATTAAAATAATATACAAACTACTCCACAATTTCCAAGTTTGAGGACAAAGTAAGATGAACTTTGTCCTCCTTAATTAAATACAAATGCTGTTTATGGAACAACCTTTCGATTACATACACGAACTCTTAAATAGGCAAATGGCCCTACGTGCCAAAATAGAGGCTAGCCCGATTGCTGGTGAAATCAAGTTTTCCTATGGAAACGATTATTACCAGGAGGAAGTGCGGAGCATGGGCCTTGCAATGATACATGATGGATTAAATGACCAAGGGGAGCAATTGATACTCGATTTTATTAAAGAACATTATCCTAAGCATGTCGATGCGGAACTCGAGTGGATCAAAAAAATGATGCGCTATCTTAATGCTATTACTGACACCTTCATAGATAATTTACATGCAGAAGGATACAGGTGGTTGCAAGGGAATGTTGACCTTCCTAATGAACATGCAATCTTCTACCCTATTTTTGAACTTAATTCAGCCAGTTTACAGTCTTTCGAATTGGGTCTC
>JARBTT010000023.1 GCA_029240055.1 Anaerosinus sp. | reverse complement strand
TACTAGCGGTTTGCCGGCTACTAGAGCCATAGCTAGACCAGCAAGAAATAAGACCAACCTCGTTTCATATCGTTTAACAATTGCCGCCAATGTCAGAAGTATAATTGCAACACCTATCCAAATCATTTATAACTCATCCTTTCACATCTATGCTGCATATCCTATATAGAGTACAAATACCTCCTTCATAGCGAAAATCGTTTACACGTTGTACATAAATTCATAATATATTATTGTGCATTGTATATAATTCAAAAAAGAGTGGGGTTTTTCCTGCCTTTTTTGACAAAAAACGAATAAAATGTCGATTTAAGTGAAGCTTTGAATTGCACTACAAAGCAAAAACTGCGGATAATTAATATACTGGCTGTCAAGGAACCGGCTTGTGACGCCAGCAAGTCTTTCAATTTACCGAATCAATAGGTTACACTTTTCTTTTATTTTTGTACTCTTCTTTACAAAATTACTGTTGTCAGCATATGTTTTAAGATATATACTGTATTTACATAAAAACTGCTTCTCGTTAGCAGTTCAAAAGAATATATAATCTTGAACCACGAAAGAAAGATGATGAATGAAAAAAATATTGATTTTTTGTTTTGGTATAACACTGGGTATATTTATCACCGCCAATGCACTTGGTCTGATGATGGGCGAATTCATTTATCGCGAATTGACGTATCCACATTTATATCAAAACTTGTTTAATTTACAAGATAACTCCCAAAATATCGAAAAAATTGCAACCGCAGAAAAGAAATATGAATGGGAAAAAGTCCGTTTGAATTCAGCGCATGGCTATACAATACGCGGGACATATATTCCAGCCAATCAGCCATCCAAGCAGACCATACTTTTCTTGCATGGCCTTTTCCAAAATCGGTCCTCCGGGCTTGATTATTTAGATATTTATCAAGAGATGGGCTATAATGTGCTCATCGTCGATGCCCGCGGTCATGGCGACAGTGGTGGTGGTTCCATCTCCTGGGGATATTTCGAGAAAGACGATATCAATGTCTGGTTAACCTGGCTAGAGCAAAAAACACCGCAAGGTATCATCGGTATTCATGGCATCTCGATGGGAGCAGCAACAGCCCTTCTCCACAGTGAGCTCAACGAAAGCACCCATCAAGTTAGCTTTTATATTGCGGATAGCTCTTATGACGATTTTAAAGATTTACTCATCAAACAATTAACGATTCTCGCTGCATTGCCAGAGGATAGTAAAGCACTGAACATCGTTCTCTTCTATACCGAAATCGCGGCTTACTATCACGACAGGTTTACCTTTGACCAGATTTCGCCAAGTCTGGCTGTCAAGCACACAACAACACCGATTCTCTATCTCCATGGGCAGAAAGACACACTGATTCCTCCGCAGATGTCACAAGACCTCTACAACGCTACAGCAGGTGCGAAAGAACTTCATTTCTTTCCCGATACACCACATGCGAGTGCTGTGTATTATGATAAAGCAACCTATACGGAAACAATTCGCGCATTTATTGAAAAAAATACGACAAAATAATAATAATAATGGCAAGGCTCAGAATCTCTGACGCCTTGCCATTATTATTTTGGTCACTTTTTCCCTAAGCGGCGTATTTTATTTTGCGTTTTTTCTTTTTGCACTTTTTCTCTGAGCTTTTCTTCTGGGGTTTTTCCGGCAAATTTGTTTGGCATATATTTATAATTGCTAGCTTTGGCATAAATTTTTTCTCTAGGTATGACTGGCTCCACTGGTATTGTATCTTCTTCCACCTTCTCTTCTGCCTTTTCCTCTATCTCTGCAATAGGTGCTTGATTTTCAGGCACAATTTTAACCTTTTTTTCTTTTTCCACTTCACTGATTCTGACATTTTCTGGGCTTTCCAGCTGTATCATAGCAATAAGTGGTTCATCTTCATTGCCGTTTTCCGATAGCATATCGACTGCTGCTTTTAAATCTTCTTCTTGCTGTTTACTTACTATTTCCATTCTTTCTTCACCAGTAAAGCTTAGACTCGCCTCACTTTCTTTTAGCATATCGGCTAGATCAGTTTCTTCAATTTCCAACTCATCATCAATTCTCTCTTGTTCTTCCCAATTTGCACCCTCTACATCATCTTTAAAACCTTCCGGACAATGTTTCAATAATCCTTTTTCCATTAGCGCAAGGATCATTAAAAAATGTTCCGATTCGCGTTTCATATGATCTACTAAATCCACGCTCATAATGCTAAGCACTCTACAATTAGAAATCAGTTCTGCTATCATCTGCTTAAAATCTCTGAGCCGTTGTACATCGGTGCGAACATCTAATAGAAAGCGACGAAATGCTTGGATTTCACCTTTATGGCAGTAAAGCATACTTGCGACATCTCTTGATTCTAAAACAAGATTATCAAAAAGCTCGACAAACTCCATTGACATTTTAAGTAACCTTCGTTCTGACGGGTCTAAGTAATGATAGATAAGTTTTGTATGATCAGCCATAAAGCGCAACCATAGCACCATTTCCTTGGTTTGCGATCCATTTTTATATAAAATTTCCGTTGTTTCAACTTGTTTTACTAAAGCTAAAAAATACATGGTTTCACGAATCACATGGTCTAAAAAAAATGGATAATGTGACCCACCTAGGCTAACATTCATTTTATCACTGAGTAACTTGCGCTGATAATGACAAAACTCTTCCAATACGTTACCAAGTTCGCCCAATAATTCATTGGCCTTTTTACTACTTTTTAATCGTTCTGCTTTTTGCGATAGACTACAAAAAGCGCGATGAAACTCCTTGGTTGCCTCTATATAGTCCTCTGCCTCATTTGGTAATCCTAGCTTAATAAAAATCGTATGCTCTTGCATAATCTTTAACCAAAATTTAATTTCTTCCATATTCAAAGCCTCATTCGGCAAATTAGCCCTTGCCTGACGCATAGTTCATACACTCCATTCCAGTGTTTTTTCAACTATTACATCATATGCAAGGACTAAATAAATATCTACATTATTTTGTTCTTAGATTGGCTATTTGAAGGATACTTCGCAACGATTAATTTTTTCACCTAACCCGCTGAATTTCGTTTCATATTCGGTCATAATATTGTCTTCCATTCCACTATTATGCAGATCAAAGGTAAGGTTTTTCACCGTTAATTTGGCTACTTCGAATTGTTCTAGTGAAAAGTCGAATAACGGACGATTATCTGTTTTAAAAAATAACTCGCCCTCAGCTGTGAGTAACGACCGATACTTCTCTAAAAAGTTCACGTGCGTTAACCGACGTTTTGCATGACGCGCTTTCGGCCATGGATCACAGAAATTGATAAAGAAACGATCCACTTCACCCTCGGCAAAGATATCAGCAATATGATTGATATCAAATACCAATAGTTTTACATTTTTCAATCCCAAATCCCGCACCTTAAGAGCCGCAAAGTAAATAACATCTTGTTGTGCTTCGATGCCAATAAAATTGATTTCTGGATGCCGCTCTGCCATTTGGGTAATAAAACGACCTTTGCCTGTACCGAGTTCCACGTGAAGAGGTGCTTTTCTCGTAAAAACACTTTCCCATTCACCTTTTACAATCGTTTCTATATTTTCTGGAGTCGCATAAACAAAATCACTAAATTCTAATATCGCCTTATCAATCCAAGGCTTCTTTCTTAATCGCAATGAATGATCCCCCTGTTAACTTTATCTTATGATTTTTCCAAACCGTATTTTTTCAAATATCTATACAGTGTTACCCGACTAACATTTAAGAGATTTGCGAGTCGACTTACATTGCCACCAGCTGCTTGCCATGCTTTTACAAAGACATCGCGATCTTCTTTCCAGCTGTTATCTGGCTTGATATCACCCATTAAATTGATATTTTCTGGGCGGATATCCTGCTCTTGGGTATTAAAGAAAGCATATTCAATAACCCCTTGTAATTGTTTGATATTCCCCGGCCAGTCATAATTTTTGAGCACCACTGCGGTCGCTGGTAAAATTGTTTTTGGCTCAATTTGATGCTGCGCTGCCAATTCATCGACAATGTGCTTGGCCAAAATCGGAATATCTTCGCGGCGACTTCTAAGCGAAGGCACACGAATCACACTTTTAGAAATAATTTCATATAGACTCTGGTTAAAGACACCACGTTCCGTTAAACGTTTTAAATCGCTGTCACAAGCAGAGATAATTCTAACATCAATATGACGTTCTACATCTTCACCGATACGCTTAATCACTTGCGTTTTCAGTGCTTTCGCGAGCGCATTGGATAAACTCATCGGTAACTTTTCAATTTCATCCATAAATAAGGTTCCACCATTGGCAAGTTCTAATTTGCCTGGATGGCTGATTTCAGGATTACTGGTCGTTATCCCAAATAGCTCTTGTTCCAATAAATCTGGTGTAATATCCCCACATTTTACGGAAATCAACGGACAAGCTGCTCTGCCACTGGACTGGTGTATCCCATGAGCCATACGTTGCTTCCCAGTGCCAGATTCCCCTTGTAATAAGACGTGGTTTTGATTGCGCGCAATACGAGCCGCTTTATCTTTGGTTGTAATAAAGGTCGTACCTTCACCAACCATAGAGCTTAAACTATAACGCGCCGTATAGCCAGCTGCATGTGCCACCAGCGTACGTAAATCTTCAATCGGCATCGATACGGTAACGACGCTGCTTACTGCCTGATCTGTATCACGTTCCAAAGGTACAACGGTTGTAATATCTTCATAAGTTTTCGCTTGGGTAATCCAAGTTACTTCTTTATTGTAGGATGGGACTCCGCTAAATCCTTTATAGATTGGTGTATGTCGATAATTTAATACGACATCACTTAATTTTAAAATTGAGGAACCTTCTTTGGTCGCTCCGAGTCCTGCCAAACGATCAAGTCCTAATTTATTCGCATACGCAACTTCCCCACCCGGCATAACATGATAAACCGCAAATGGCGTTGCATCTAAAATAGCCTCTTGCGCTTTTAATCGTAACGATATACTCAGATGTTTTTCTAAAGCATGCTTCATCGTAAGCATAATAGAAATCACTGAGTTATGTGGCAATGTTTCCTGTTCCATGGATACAAACGTAATTATATAAGCAAGTTCACCATTCACCATGATTGGCGCAGAACAAGCATCACCTTGTTGGCATTCCTCAATCCACATTTCTGGACCAAATAATAAAAAGGGTGTCTTATGTTCATGCACGATGCTAATACTAGAAGTACCAATATCTTGAACCCCAACTCTTACGCCTTCAATTTCACCCGGTGTTTTTTGATAAAATGGTAGTGAATAGCTTTTTAATACATAATTATCCGCATCAATTAAAAGCAAGCTTAAGTTATACGTTTGGAAAAACTCTCTAATTTGTTGACTGAATTCTTCCAAATACTCAATCGCATTACTATGTTTTTGTTGATATAACGCCAATTGTTCGGCTGATAAATAATTTACCGTCGACATTGCTTTCGTCGAAACATTGTGCGCACGGCTTTTTTGCCAAGATTCTGCAACCCAAGGATGCACATTGGGATCGATGACGCCTTCTTCCATATATTTAGAATAATACGATGTCAACTTTGTCCTACTACGTTGTTCTCTAATCATATATACTGCCTCCTATAATGCATTTTTATTATTCGTCTCTTTAAATCATGTATATATTGTACCAATCGTTGTCAACTATAGCAATCTACAAGACTTTTTACTTTACTATTTACCATTCTTTCAAAATGCTTTATACTTGAAACTAAGTAATAAATATCTTTGCAATACTGATTTAAAATTTTTGAAAATGATAAGGTAGGTAATATTATGCAAACGATTGCTTTAATTGCTCATGATCGTATGAAAGAACAAATGTTAGAATTTGTTGAACATCACAAAGACTTACTATCTAATTACCATCTTGTAGCAACCGCTACGACTGGTCGCTTAATCAAAGAAAAAATCGGTCTTGAAGTCACAGCTTATATGTCTGGTCCGCTTGGTGGGGATCAACAAATTGGTGCTTTAGTTGCCACGGAACAAGTAAATCTTGTGATTTTCCTGCGTGATCCATTAACAGCACAGCCTCATGAACCAGATATTACTGCATTACTTAGAATCTGTGATGTGCATAACATCCCACTAGCAACCAACAGAAAAAGTGCACATATATTAGTAAAATCATTACAAGTATAACCAAATATTATAATTTACATTTTACAGCAGCCTTTACATTTTTGCTATATAAAATCTAGTAAATGTCGCTGAAAATAAAAAAACAGGTGATAACACCTGTTTTTTTTACTTTCAGCCGTACTTTGTAGAGGCATGAAACAGTCTTGCAAAATTAATATACGCCATGACAAACGCACGTAAATAAAAATTTACGTGCGTTTGTACTTTTATGTAATGATTAGACTTTATAATGACCGATATCTTCGCTAAAATTCTGCGCCATTTTCTTGAACTCACCAATTTTTTCTACCATGTCTTGCAATTTAACATTATAATCGGACACCGAAGCACTCATTTCTTCACTCGCTGCTGAGTTTTCTTCCGATGCTGCGGCAATTGATTCAATCTTGCCATATACAGCATTGATATCCTTCATTTCAGTTTCTAGTTTACCAATCATCTCGATGATATTGGTAGAAACACTGCGAATATTCGTAACATGCTCGACGTTGCCACTGACAACAGCATTGAGCTGGCAACTCTCCGTCGCAAGAACTTCATACCCTTCATCGACGGAGCCAACCACGGTATCAATGATGTTTGTAACTGTTTTAATATCATTACTAATCAATTCAGAGTATTCATGAGATTGTTCAGCAAGTTTACGAACTTCTTCCGCTACAACCGCAAAACCACGGCCTTGTTCACCTGCACGTGCCGCTTCAATCGCTGCATTCAGTGCAAGTAAATTTGTTTGTCCAGCAATAGCCGCAACCATTCCGGTGATCTCCGTAATTTTTTGTGTCTGTGCCTGCAGTGTTGCCGCAGCGTCCTTTACTTCGGCAAATTTTTGCATGCTCGCATTTAATTTATCACTTGAAGCCTGTACATTGCCAAAACCATGATTGATTTCACTTACCGCACCTTCAAGTTTTTTATTGTTGTTTACTTGTTCGTCAATGACTACTTTCAGTGTTTTTAAGTTACCATTCAAAATTTCGACCGCAGAGGAAGTATTCTCCGCTTGATCCGTTGTTGCAATCGCAAACTCATTGATTACGGTCGCAATCTCGTCGGAGGTTTCACTCATTTTACCGGCCAAAACATTAAAAGTATCACCAAAACGATTTAATTCATCACTACTACCTTTAAAGCCAGTAAATTCAGCACGTATACGTTTTTTATAGGCTTCAAGTTGATGATTTATCGCTTCAAATTCATCTTTGGTTTCGATCGTTAAACTATCAAAATAACGATATTCAATAATACTGCTTATTTCACGTTCAAGCGCTTGCATCGGTTTTAGTAATTGTCCAACACTAACCGTGGCAACAATACCAGTAATCAGTGCTGACCATAACGGCAATGAAGCACCTAATAAATTTAATATAATAGCAATCACAAAGCTCACACCGGTTGTCAATACACCAGCTTTGACGGCGATACTACTTGTAAAACCAAGCATTTTATTAACAAGATACGTTTTCTTACGCGTAATCGGCTCTGCAAATTTAATTTTTATTTTAATCGTATCATTCGTTTGTTCGATAACATCCGTTACAACAGTTTCTTTATAATGCTCTGCCGCTCCAATCAGTACCCCTTGAAAATAGTCAAACATAGCACGCTTCGAGCGATAGGATAATACGGCTTCCGTCTCTGAGATCGGCGTCATGATAAGTTCTGGTGGATTGGCCCCTGGTAGCCGTTTAACAACTTCAACATGGACATCATACATTGATGCCAAGAAAGAATATAATGTTTTATTTTGAAAAAAGGCGGGATAAAATTTGAAAAATGTTGAAATATTATCCTTTCCAATGTCACGCCAAACCTCACTAACTGGTCTACCAGTTCTTTGTGCAATCAAGTCAACCAGTTTTCTAGGCTTACTATCTTCAACTTCTTCGGTTGGTAAAAATATTTTATTGCTATCCCACCCAACCTGTTGCATTACTTCTATAACTAATTCTTCGCCCCATAATTTTCTTATAGTGCTTAACCAAGTTCCAACAATTGTTCCTTTCATACATACACCCGCCTCTTTTTTTGCTAAAAAAAATCCCAAGTTAACAAAAGTTACCTTGGAATTCATTATAATACTTTTTTAATCGCATGAAAAGACAAATTTAATAATAATTATTATTGTTTAGTTTTTATTATTGTTTTATTTCTCTAAATCCTTGCCCTTGAGAAATTTTTCTGCCGATTCCCGCAATCTTACCGCCAATACATCCCCAACATTTTGCTGGTGTATCATTGATGCAAATTTTTCCTGGATATAACGCATATTTACGACGATAATCCCCTTCGGTTACGTTTGGCATTACAACATTGGCGCCTGCTTGCAATGCAATTATACGAGCATTCTTATCAAGCGTTTCCATTGCTGTAGTTGCTGGAATATTGATATCAGGCATTAATAAACGCAATACAGCAATAAACCGCAAACTCATTGGAAATGTTCCACCTTCGGCATCTTTTAGCGGAGTATCTCCATTCGGAATAAAAGGTCCAATTCCAATCATATCGGCATCAATTGATTTAAAAAATAAAATGTCATCAGCGAGTGACTCTACTGTCTGCTTTGGTAACCCAACCAAACAGCCCGTCCCGACTTCAAAACCAAGCTCTTTTAAATCCTTTAAACACCGCACCCGATTTTCAAAGCTCATACCGGGATTTAACTCCTCATATAATGCCTTATCGGTCGTTTCTATCCGAAGTAAATAACGATCAGCCCCGGCTTCTTTATACGCTGCATACTCTTCGCGCGTCTTTTCCCCAATGCTAAGTGTAATGGCTAAACCTAACGCTTTTACTTGGCGCAAAATATCTGTTAACTTATCTACGGTAAAATCCATATCTTCACCCGATTGCATAACAACCGTTTTATAACCATATTCTTTTGCTTTTTGGGCAAAATCCAAAATTTCTTCTGTAGATAGACGATATCGTTCTACTTTTTTGTTATCTCGTCTAAGACCGCAATACATACAATTTTGTTTACAAATATTCGAAAACTCAACCAGTCCACGCAAATGTATATCATCACCAACAAATGCCGCCCGGACACGATCAGCCGCAGCGATCAATTCTTCTTGGCAGGTTTGATTATTTAATAATGCTACAATTTCACTTTTAGTCAATTGATGTGTTTTTTCTGCTTTTTCAATCAAACTAGTATAATCCAAACTTATCCCTCCTTGGCTACATTATAACCTATTTTATATATTGTAGATATAATCATTTAAATTGTTTAACTCATTCAAATCATATGGTGTTTCCTGGTATACATAATAGTTCAGCCAGTTGGCAAATAACAAATTCGCTACACTACGCCATTTTACGATTGGTGCTCTAGTAGGATCATCGTTAGGATAATAATTTTGTGGCACAGCAACCTCCATACCTGCCTTGATATCACGATCATATTCAGCCTTTAAGGTTAATGGATCATACTCAGCATGACCGGTAATAAAAAATTGCCGTTCTTTCAAGTTCGCCACCGCATAGATTCCTGCCCCATCTGCTTCTGCTAAAATCGATAACTCTGGAACTTCTTCTATATCTTCTTTTTTGACTTCCGTATGCCGAGAATGCGGAACATAAAATTCATCATCAAAACCACGAAATAATTTTTCATGTTCAAGATTCATTGTATGTTTATACACGCCAAATACCTTCGGCGCAACTGGATACTTCTTAATGCCATAATGATAATAAAGACCTGCTTGTGAACCCCAACAGATATGGAATGTCGAATAAGCATGTGTTTTACTCCACTCCATAATTTCACAAATTTCATCCCAATAGGTAACGTCTTCAAACTCTAATTGTTCTACTGGTGCTCCTGTGATGATAAAACCATCATAATTTTTATTACGTATATCTTCAAACGTACCGTAAAATTCCGTCAAATGCTCCTGCGTGGTATTTTGCGGTACATAACTTGCTGTATAAATAAAATCCACCTCTACTTGAAGTGAAGTATTACCAAGTAACCGAAGCAGTTGTGTTTCTGTTATTACTTTCGTCGGCATTAAGTTTAAAATGAGGATTTTTAGTGGACGAATATCTTGTTTATACGCCCTGTCAGCATCCATAACAAAGATATTTTCACTTTCTAAAATATGTGTTGCTGGTAAGTTATTTGGGATTTTAATCGGCATAACAAATTCCTCCTATAGTAAACATTTCATTTCAATAAGACCCTGCCATCAAAAAAGAAAAGCCCCTTTCAAAGCGAAAGGGGCTCATTTATCCGCACCCTCTCATCTTTCAGGAAATACATCCTGCTGGAATTAGCACCTCGCGCCTTGCGCCGGTTGCTGGGTGTCATCGGGCCAGTCCCTCGACCTCTCTAGATAAGAGTCTTATTCAATTAAAATTATATTATCATTTTGCTATAACATAGTCAATAGTCAGGAATCCACGAATTCTTTTTCTTACTTCACAGTATGTCCCTATCAATTCGTTTTTTAGCAAAGCAACCTTGATTTACATCACATGCAAAGGCAATACATAATTGACCACGGCAATAAAATGCGCTGCACTGCCAGCTAATACAAACAGATGCCAAATCGCGTGATTATAAGGAATTCGTTTGATCAAGTAAAAAACTGCCCCTACTGTATAAAACACGCCCCCAGCGATTAGCCAATAAATCGCTTCAATTGATAATGCTGCGATCAACGGTTTCATAATAAACACAGCAAACCACCCCATCAACAAATAACAAATTGTTGAAAAAAACCTAAACTTTTTCACGAAAAAAACTTTAAATAAAATCCCGATCGCCGCTAGTGACCAAATCACACCAAAAATCGTCCAGCCAAAACTTCCATGTAGCGGAATTAACGCAAACGGCGTGTAATTGCCAGCAATTAAAATATAAATTGCCGCATGATCAAAGAATTTAAATAAACTTTTTAATTTTTCATTGGTAAAACTATGATACAGCGTTGATGCCAAATAAAGCAAAACTAAAGAGCCACCATATATAGCCCCACTCATCAAATGCCATTCACTCACATCATTATAAAGACCTACCATAACACAAAGAGCAACAATGGCTAATATCGTTCCGATTCCATGTGTAACAGCATTCAATATTTCTTCTAAATTTGGTGCTGAGGCACGATCTTGATTCATCATATGAACACCTACTTCAACTTTTATTTACTATTTCTATTATAACACACTTCGATTTTAAGATACCCTTTTCCATCGAAAAAATAATAATTATTTGTTATCATTCACCTCTTGTAATTAGCTTATCACTTATATACGCTGCGCAGCAGTTTTATTTCTTCGGCGTACCCATCTAGCTCATTCGGCGTTTCTAAGAAGAAGGGTAAATTTCGAAGTTGTGGATGATTGATAATTCTAGTAATGGCCTCTAAACCAATAAAACCATTATCAATTTTTGCATGCCGATCTTTATGACTTCTAAAGGGATTCATGCTGTCATTTAAATGAATTGCGTAAAGTTTTTCTAGTCCGATCACGCTATCAAACTCCGCTAATACGCCATCTAAGTCATTTACGATATCATAACCAGCATCATAAATATGGCAGGTATCTAGACAGACTCCCATTTTATCAATTAATTTAACTCTACTTAAAATTTGTTGTAACTCTTCAAAATTTTGTCCTATTTCGCTTCCCTTTCCCGCCATTGTTTCGAGCAATACGGTAGTTGTTTGCTCTGGCTTTAAAATCTGATTTAACATTCCCGCAATAAACGTCACACCTACCTCTACACCTTGATTCACATGACTACCGGGATGAAAATTATATAAATTATGTGGCAAATACTCCATCCGCGCTAGATCGCCCTCCAGCATCTCAATGGCAAACTTTCTTATTCTTTCATCGGCAGAGCAAGCATTTAAGGTATATGGAGCATGTGCTAAAAGCTTCGCAAATTCATTTTCATTGATCATTGCTTGTAGTCCAGCAAGGTCTTGCTCATCAATCGCTTTCGCTTTACCACCGCGTGGATTACGGGTAAAAAACTGGAAGGTGTTTGCGCCAATTTGCAAAGCTGCTTTGCCCATATGTTGATATCCCTTGCTAGTGGATAAATGGCAACCTATATGTAACATAATAAATTCCTCCATCATACATTTATAAGATCGTAGCAATAAAATTATAACGAAACATATTCATTGTAACAAAAATACCGCAGGTTCTCATCTATCACTTTAAGTTTTATGAAACAAGCACACTATTTTATAAAAACTTGTGCCGCATTTTATCTATACTACTGGAATCATTCCGAAGATTACTTGTCCAATCTTATGAAAAAACATAAATATAGTCATCAGAGCAACTATATTTATGTTACCTTATTTGTTAATCAACAATCATTTCCAAAACCATTGCTGCAGCAGCATAATAGGATAATGATGATGATCAAAAACCAAATCCAACCGCCATTTCCATTGCCAAAGCCCATTTAAAACGCCTCCCCTTTCTATACAATCATAGCTTTTAGCTACTGTATACTATGAATAATCAAGGCGTATTGACACTATGGTTTATCAATCCAATCAATTTTATGTTGCTACCTCACTATAATTATTTTCCCATTTTCTAAATTTTAACATAATATATTTGATTTTTATGTATTTGCTTAGTATAATTGTCCTGTAAATGAAATTTGGCAAACCAATCGAAAGACTGGGACGCAAAGCTACAGATCTAAAATTTATATTATTTTTTATAAATGATGATGGCTGAGTTGCAAATAGATACCTTACGCATTCTAGCTCTGCCATAAGGCAGAGTTCTTGTTATATATAAGGAGATTTGCTCGAAAAAGGTCGTGATGATTATCATAAATAGAATAATATGTAGCCAAAGAAGCATTGGGAAGATTGTCCTATTCATTTTATTTGCACTATTATTTTTAAATCAGCAAAACATAGTAGATTATGCTACTTCTTTATTTTATCTTTTATTTTCCTTTGAAATAGCATTACTGGCTTATTTTTTTTATGCTTTCGAAAAAAAATCAGCACAAGTAGAACACGCACAAAGAGAAATAATTAACTTAAAGAATGCACTTGCTTCGCATGAAACAGCAAAGAAACTTTTATTTTTAGAAAAAGAACGTTATCGCATTACCAATCAACTAACAAATGACATCCTTTTTGAGTATGATGTCAAATCAGATATTTTAACAAACTCAATCAAATTTCAAGAGTTCATTGGAAAATCGCCTATTATTTATAACTTTTCTAAGATAATCCCATCATCAACATTATTACCAAAAAGTGATAAAAGAATGTTGCATGAACTTTATATCAAATTAATGACCGGTGCACCCAAAATTTCCACGGAAATAAGAATTTTAAATATTAAGCATCCTGATCAATATAATTGGTGGCATATCAATGGAGAAACGATTTATAATGATCAGCATGAACCAATTAAATTAGTCGGCAAAATCATTAATATTGATGCGCAAAAAAAAGAAATAGAAAGCTTACAAGCTAAAGCTTATCGTGATTCTTTAACAGGCCTATATAATAAAATGATTACTCAATCATTAATCAATGAATTAATAAAAAAACAAAAACCGCATCAAATACATGCTCTAATGATAATTGACATTGATAATTTTAAATCCATTAATGACACGTTAGGGCACTTAGTTGGTGATGAAGTGTTAATTTCCGTAACCAACCAACTGAAGGGACTATTTGGCAAACATGATATCGTTGGACGAATTGGCGGCGATGAATTTGTTGTCTTTATGTATAATATTCGTTCTATGAAAGATGTTATTGTCAAAGCAAATGCAATTACAAATGTACTGCGTACTAATTACTTTGACCAAGATATCAATTATGCTATTTCCGGTAGCATTGGAATTTCATTATGTCCACAGGATGGCAGAAATTATAAGGAGCTACTAAAAAAAGCCGACAATGCTTTATATAAAATAAAAAAAAGTGGTAAGGACGACTTTGCTTTAGCCAACTCTGTTGAAATTTATAGTCAATATTTTGAAAGTTCTAACTAAAGCAGAAAAAATATGGACAGACAGTCCGCTGGTCGGCGATAAGCACTCATCTGCGTCGTTACAGCAAGGTACTGCTCGTCGACGTACAAAAGTACGACTCCTTCGCAACTCCTTACTGTGCCTAGCATCTGAGTACTTCTCACCAACCAGCAACCTATCTTCGTACTAGTTTATAAGTGGAGCGGGTTTAGATATTTTCTAAATCATCGACACAAGTATTTTATTTTGCCGTCAGCCAGAAAAAAGCTATATATTTATAGTTTTTTTTATTTTATCAGACTAAAAAAAATAGATTTCATGAATTTATTTTGCAAATAACAATAAAATAAAATAATAGCCCAAAAATCTGCCTTGTAACGGGCTAGACTATAAATACTACGCAAATACCTTTTACGCTGCTTAATCATTTATAGTTATTACATTAAAATCGTTTATATTGTTTGTTGAACACTGTATAATATGGATATAAACTGAATAATTTTTTTATTTAGCATGATCCTGCAATTGATAAATATGATAAGGTGGGAGGCATTTATTATGACAAAAAACGAATTTGAACAATTAGTTGATTTCGTTGCAACCACTGGCATCAAACCACCCCGTGTTTTATTTATCGGTGGCTTTGAGGACTGGCACACAAGAGCTTCCTTAGCAAAATTTCTCTACCACCCTGCCTACAGTAAATTTGATGCAGCAATTGAACTATTTGAATCTGTCATTGATGTACAAGTCAATACGCCCGAAGATATTGAACACAAAGCTTGGTCTCTACGATACTTGAGTTCAATTTTGCGTAAAAAGAAAGGTAATCTACTCGATGCCTTGACCTATATCGACAGCTCAATTGCTCTAGCTGAAAGCATCGATTTCAACTACCATATTATTAACCGTGGCGAATTATGGGCCGAAAGATGGATCATTTTAAACTTTCTCCACCAAACCAATATAGCACTGGCGGAAGCAAATCAAAAAATTGCTGAACATCATTCTAAGTTTGCAAAAAATAATAGTTATCTTTACAATGCCTACCGCTTCAAATCACAAGTAGCCGGAGCCCAAGGCAATATCAGTGATTCCATAACATTTATCAAAAAAGCATTATCCTACATCAAATTAAGTGATGTAGACAAACGCAACTTAGCAGTTCCTTTCTCTTCGAAGCATCAAAATATATTCACAACACTCTCTAAAATTGATCTAGCAACACCAGAGCTAAGTAGTATTGCTTGGACGATATAATGTAAAGATATCACGAATCAATAAGTTTTTTACCAGCCAGTGCTTAAAAGCGCTGGCTTTTATTTTGTATAGGCACCATACCAACGATATTTTTACTATCCTTAAAGGTATTTGTATCTAAAATATTGTTTTTTCAAAAAAAAGAATCCTACAAACTGTAGGATTTCGAATTAAAATATCTATATAAATAATAAACTTTCATGAGAATTAACAACTTTTCTCAACGAGCTACAACATTACATATCTCATACAAATTTTCATCAATAAACTTTTGTTTTTCAAGACCTTCGTTGATGTCAATATCAATAATTTCATTTTTTTGCAAACCAACTAGCCGTCCACCAATATCTTTAGATAAAAGTTCTATTGCATGATACCCCATGCGCGTGGCCATCACTCGATCCAGAACCGTTGGCGGACCGCCTCGCTGAATATGACCTAATACCGTAACACGCGTGCTAATTTTAGTTTCTAGTTCAATCTGATCGGCAATAGCTTGGATATTATCCTTACAACCTTCAGATACAATAATGATATGATGAGTCTTCCCACGTTTTTGTCCTTCAGATATCTTATAGCAAACATCTCTGGTTATATTATAATTCTTTTCAGGAATCAAAACTGCTGTTGCCCCAGCAGCAATACCAACTTGCAAAGCTAAATATCCGGCATTCCGCCCCATAACTTCAATTAAGCTGCACTTTTCATGACTCTGCGTCGTATCACGCAATCGATCGACAGCTTCTAACCCAATATTGCAAGCTGTATCAAAACCGATGGAATAGTCTGTAGCAGCGATATCATTATCAATGGTTCCAGGGATTCCAACAGTTGGTATACCTAGTTCATTCAATTTTTCTGCACCGCGAAAAGAACCATCACCACCAATGATAACCAATCCTTCTATTCCATATTTCTGCGCATTTTTAACCGCTTGCAACCGATTTTTTTCTTCTAAGAACTCCATACATCTAGCCGTATATAGAAATGTACCACCACGATGCATAATGTCAGCAACCGATCTTGAATTAAGTTCAATGATATCGCCATTTAATAAACCATTATAACCACGGCGTATCCCGACTACGTTGATGCCAAAATTATCTGCCGTTCTAACAACCGCTCGAATAGTGGCATTCATCCCTGGCGAATCACCACCGCTTGTCAAAACACCAATTTTTTTTATCCGCTTTAGTCCATTCATATACTTCACCTTTTATCCTCAAATAACCTGACGCATCAAAACCCACTATCAATGTGTTCTCCCATTATAATTTTGACTGCATTACTTGTACCAATTCTGCTTGCACCACCATTAAACCCTGTCGCCGTTTTTACATAATTTGTGGCTACATCCATAATTAATTTACATGCCGTCACTTTTTCTTCATCTGTCAACAATGCGACTTCAATGATTACTTTTGTTAAGTGCCCCTAAATTAATACGCAGATTGATTTCTTCTGCGCCTCACTTCGTCTTATTTTCTTCATAATCAGCAATATATTGGATTCTTTTTGCATGCTTCCCGCCTAAAAAATCCGTATGCAACCAAACAGATGCAATTTCCCAGCTCATGGCTGGCGAAATAATCCTCGCTCCCATACATAACACATTGGTATTATTATGTTCACGAGTTGCCTTCGCAGAAAAAAGATCATGAACTAAAGCAGCACGTATGCCTGGAATTTTATTTGCCATAATAGACATACCAATTCCTGTACCACAGACTAAAATGCCCCGCTTTCTCTCATCGGCTGCAACTGTCTCCGCAACCATCTGCGCAATTGGTGAAAAATCTGTTGATTCTTCACTGTATGTTCCTTTATCCTCAACAACAAAACCATTTTCCTTCAACTTTTCTATCAATTCCTGCTTCATTGTAAAACCAGCATGATCACTGCCGATTACCACAATACTTTCCATAGTCTCGCCCCCCACCTGACAAATTCATCTACCTATTACCCCGGAGCTTGTCTTCATTGTAAAATATAGATACCTGATTAGACTAACTCAGTCGTTTTTCATCTTTATTTAAACCGGAACTTGCATCCCGTTAGTATTCAAAGGAATTTTTTTTATAAAACAATCTATTGAGCTCAATATTGTTAATGCTATTAACTGTTTCATCCGGCCGAAATCAACAGTTTTATTTCTTCAATTAATCCAATGGTTGTAATGCTATTTTGATTGCTTCTCCGCTCTTTATAAGCTGATACGCTTTATCCCACTCATCGATTTTCATTTTATGTGTAATCATAGCACTCGCTTGAATTGCTCCACTATTCATAAGGTCAAGGGTCGGTTCCCAGTCATGTGTATTTTGACTACGGCTTCCTGTAACTACAAGTTCTTTTTGAATAATTTTCGAAAAGTCTACTAAAATTTCATCTTTAGCAAAAATCCCCACTTGAACATATTGTCCCTGTTTTCTCAATAACTCCATACCCATTTGCATCGAAGGCACTGCACCAGTACAGTCAAAACAAACATCGGCGCCATAACCATTCGTCAACTTGCTAATGATATCTTTTGGATTCTCTGTTTGCACATCAATTGTATAATCAATACCTAATGCCTTCGCTTCATCAAGACGTTTTGCATCTTTTGTAAGCCCCGTCATCACGACTTTACCACCCTTGGCTTTAACAACCTGTGCTACTAACAGACCAATTGGACCTGGACCTAAGACAAGAACAATATCATCTTTTTCAATTTTTGCTTTGTCAACGCCATGATAAGCGCAAGCTGCCGCTTCTGTAATTGATGCATCAAGATAGGTTACTTTCTCCGGTAACAAATGCACACTTTCCTTGCGAGCAATAATATATTTTGTAAATGCACCGTCTTGTTGTGTTCCTAACCCTTTACGTGTTGGGCAGAGATTATATTTTTTTTCTTTACAGTATCTGCATGTACCACAAATTTCAAATGTCGTTTCAGAAGTAACTCGATCCCCAACTTTAAACTCTTTAACATTGTCACCGACTTCTACTACCTGACCGGCAAATTCATGTCCAAGTATTACAGGTGCAGCTACTTTATAATGACCTTCAAATGTGTGTAAATCGGAACCGCAAATTCCTGCATATTTCACTTCAATTTTCACTTGATCCTCATTTATTTGTGGCTCATCGCGATCAAGCACCTCTAAATTTCCTTCACCCAAAGCTGTTTTAACTAATGCTTTCATCATTTTTCCTCCATTAAATCAAGTTTTAATCTATCTGCAAAAGCTTTAATATTTTTGTCCATTTGATTGTTTTTGAAAATAGATGACCCAATTACGATATCACTAGCGCCGGCTTTTACCACCATTTCAACATTATCAATTGTAATGCCGCCATCCACCTGAATCACAAAATCAAACCCGAATTCACGCCGCCAACCGGCAAGCGATTCAATTTTTCTTGTACTCATCGGAATATATGCCTGACCGCCAAATCCCGGTTCCACCGTCATCACAAGCACTTTATCTAAAATTCCAGCTTCTGCTACGTAAAGAAGCTGTGTAAACGGCGTCGCTGGATTGAGTGCAACTCCAGTTTTCATACCAAGATCCTTAATCTTCATAAGTGTCCGGTAAAGATGACCACATGCTTCCGCATGCACTGTTACTGAATTTACGCCAGCAGCGGCAAGTCTTTCCAGTAAGGCATCAGCATCGCTCACCATGAGATGGACATCTAACTCCATCGTTGGAACAACGGTACTGAAATCTTTAATTTGATCAGGTCCAAATGTGATATTAGGCACAAAATGACCATCCATGATATCCAAATGTAACGCTTTTATCCCATTTTTCGCCAGAATTTTTATATCTTCACCTAATCGGCTGAAATTTGCCGCCAAAATAGACGGAGCTAAAACTACATTCATTTGGCTCCCCCTCAACACAATGACGTTACTGCTTTAACGATATCAATTTCCGTTAAACCAAATTTTTTCAAAAGATCATCCGGCGATCCTGAACAGCCAAATTGATCCTTAACACCAACCATTGCCATTTTCACTGGATATTGTTTACATATAACTTCACTAACTGCTGAACCAAGTCCACCAATTACGCTGTGCTCTTCTGCTGTTACAATTTTACCGGTCAATTTCGCTGTTTCGATAATTAAAGCTTCATCCAGCGGTTTAATCGTATGAATATTAACAACCCGAGCTTCAATTCCTTGTTTTTTTAATTCTTTAGCTGCTTCAAGCGCTTTAGCTACCATTATCCCTGTCGCAATAATCCCTACGTCTTTTCCTTCACGCAAAACTTCACCTTTTCCCCAAATAAACTGATAGTGTTCGTTATGCAAATCAGGTGTTGATGCTCTGCCTAGGCGAATATAAACCGGGCCATAATACTGTACTGCCGCCTTAAGCGCTTCTTCTGCTTCCTTACCGTCGGCTGGGTTAATCACTGTCATATTCGGAATACTGCGCATAAGTGAAATGTCCTCAATTGCTTGATGGCTACCACCATCTTCGCCTACCGTTACGCCAGCATGTGTTGCTGCGATTTTTACATTCAGATTTGGATAGGCAATTGAATTACGAACTTGTTCAAAGGCACGTCCGGCAGCAAACATTGCAAAGGTACTTGCAATTGGAATTTTTCCACAAGTTGCTAGTCCTGCTGCTGTTCCCATCATGTCTTGCTCTGCGATGCCCATATCAAAATATCGTTCCGGGCAGACTTTTTTAAAACTCATCGATTTGGTTGCATTCCCCAAATCGGCGTCTAATACAACCACTTTTGGGTTTTTACTCAACTCTTCTTGTAATACTTTTGCATAAGCTTCTCTGGTTGCAACACCACTCATTTTTCAACACCTCTTTCCAGTTCCTCAACCGCCTTATCTCGCTGTTCAAGACTTGGAGCTTTTCCATGCCAACCAACTTGATGTTCCATGAACGACACACCTTTACCCTTGACTGTTTCGGCAACAATAGCAGTTGGTTTACCTTTAACGGTCTGTGCCATAGCAACAGCAGCACCAATCTGTTCATAATCATGACCATCAATCTCAATTACATTCCAACCAAATGCACGGAATTTATCAGGAATTGGATTTACCGTCATAACTTCATCGTTCGAGCCATCAATTTGTAATCCATTATGATCAACAAAAAGTGTGAGATTATCAAGATGATAATGGGCACTACTCATAGCAGCTTCCCAAATCTGTCCTTCTTGAATCTCACCATCACCCACGATTGTATAAACTCGATACTCTTTTTGGTCAAGTTTTCCAGCAAGCGCCATACCGTTTGCTACAGACAACCCTTGCCCTAAGGAACCCGTTGACATGTCAACGCCTGGTGTCCCTTTCATATCTGGATGCCCCTGTAACATAGCACCGCATTTACGAAGCTTGAGTAATTCTTCTTTAGGGAAAAATCCTTTTTCTGCAAGAACTGCATAAAGCCCCGGCGCACCATGGCCTTTTGATAAAACAAATCGATCGCGATCTTTCCATTTTGGCTCCGCAACATTAACATTCATCTTATCGAAATAAAGTACTGTCAAAATATCAACCATAGAAAGTGATCCACCCGGATGTCCAGATCCTGATTCCGCAAGCATCTTCATAATATTAAGACGGGCATTTAGAGCATTTTTTTTCAATTGAGTTATATCCATTTTTTCCTCCTATCACTCTACAATCAATAAAATTTTATTGTATTCCTCACTACGTTTTTCAATCATTGTAAATACATCTTTTACATCCTTTAATGGGAATCGATGTGAAATCAATTTTTCAAGTTCAATTCTGCCATCTTGAATATAACCGATGCTCTTCTCCCATGCAGCTCCCGGGAATGGTGCCGTATAGGAATTCCAAAATCCTTTCAACGTCAACTCATGCCGAAAAATACTTTCAAACGATTTCTCTTTCAATAAAATATCTGTTCGAGCTATGCCAAGATAGCCAACTTTACCGCGTTTCTTGGTGATGAGCAAACATTGTTCCTGTGTAATTTTTGAGCCAGCAGTTTCCAT
>JARBTT010000183.1 GCA_029240055.1 Anaerosinus sp. | reverse complement strand
TTCCTCCTAATGTCATTTTGAGCAAAAAAGAAACTATTCCATATTCTCTTTTTCACTTGCTTATAGTTAATGCAATTGTCATGCCAACAATGTGTGTTAGTAAAAATTATATGTTTCTTCTAGTCTTCCTGCTTATTTTGGCACACTTTTTTTAAAATTACACACTTACAATAACCGCCGCAACACACTATAATAAGATTTCATAGAAAAACAAGGGGTGATTTCTAAAAAAAGAAATCACCCCTTGTTTTTTCATCAGCTTCAACATCTACTAAGTAAAGCTGCCAAGCAATCCATTTTACGTACGTTAAATCATTTCAGCAATAAAGCATAACTCATCATCAGTTAAAGTAATATGGATGGAATTTTCAAAAATCACAGCTGCTTTTTTGACACACTCTAATTTATGTGTGTCAATTTTAGGGAGATCATCATCATAAATCAGACCTTTTCCTATAATCATCCGTTCTAACGCGCATCCGCAATGTACAATCAGACGAACCCGTAAAGGATTATTTAAATTTACTTGCAAGCTTTTTTCCAGGATTTGATCAAAACTTAATAAAGTGTCAATTACCTTGGAAGGATTTAAATAGGTCAAAAATTCTTGCAAACTATCTTCACAAAAATTACGTAATACTAGATTTTTCATTTTCGGTATCTTTTTCACAATACCAATATCAAGTAAATTATATAAAATTGTTTCAATTTCGCCATTAACAACTTTTTCTAATGGTATAAATGGTACATCAATATTAGGTTTCACAACCCCAACAGTAGCTAATATCCGATAATCTTTTTTTATTTTTCTCAATGATTTTTCAAGGTTATAAACCCCTACCGGTATTACTTGTATTTGACGATTTTCTATATTTATTAAAATATCCTCAATCATTTCTTTCAACTTAGTAGCCGCACCTTGCCCTGAACTACAAACTGTTACAATAGCTTCTAAAAGTTCACCTTTTTCTCTATTTTCAAATTTTGTACTTGTTTCATAGCCTTTAAAATTTTTCAACGAATCATAAACATCTTGCAAACCTATACCAACAATGTCCGCTTTACGCATCGCTTCTAGAACAACCGGTGTGGACACCATATCAATCGTTTTCACTGGAACTTTTAGACGTTCCATAATCATTGGGCCGAAATTACAGAGAGACCCCATATCTACTAATAATAATATTCCTTGTGAATACTTTAAGCCTTGCAACTTTGCAATAACTTTTTCAAAAATCTCTTGTGGGCGAACTTCTAAAGGCATGTCAAAAGCAATTAAATTAGAATCATCCGTACTAAATAATTTTTTAGCCACTTCAGCCATTGATGTGGCTGTGTGCATACCATGCATCAAAACTATAATCATAATTTTATCAATGCTAGCATCTTCTTCTTTTAAAGAGCTTAGCAATATTGCAAAATACCCCACTTCCGAGTCGGGAACTCTTACATGGTAATGCTCTTCAATTTTCTTTTTAATTAACAATGCTAGCTGAAATTCCTTACCTTCTTGGTCAATCGTACCCTCAATTGCATTTTCCGGCAAAAGCTGGTGCGATTTCAACCGTTTAAAAAATATGCTTAAATGCAAGCTGAAAGCATACAGAAAACGCTCTTGTGAAATCAGCTTTAAACACTTTTGTACCTCAAAGCTAATTTTTTCCGTGAAATCTATCAAATCACAATCAATGATTTTAAGCAGCCTATCTTTCATTGACATATGCATATCATTTTGTTTTTTATAAAATGATTTAATATATGCGTCGACATCTGATGTAAGAATTTGTTTAATTAAATCATTGCGAATTCCCTCTCCTTTAAGAAGATTGATTTTTTTTTCAATCATTTGATAAAGATTAAAAGGTTCATCATTATTTTCTTTTAAGAAAAGGCTTCCACCAGTAGGTGTTATATAAATCGACTCATTTATAGCATGGTTTACCACAGCAAGATCTTTACGATTGGCACTTAAGGTCAAAAGCCCATTTTTGATTTGAGCTGGCAGCATTTTAAAATCAATTTCGATATAGTCTGGATTATCAATTCCATTTAAAAATGCTTGTGCACAAATAAGTTTGATATTTGATTTCATTTGTCCTACGTTACCACTATCAATACTACCAATGAGCGCTTTGATTGCCTCCAAAGAAATTTTTACTGGTTTATTAATTCGTTGTACTTCTCCAGCGAATAGAAGCTTTGTGATTTCTATTTTTTCATATACAGATCGTTCCGATAATGGTTGAATTTTAATTATATTAGGAATACGCCGAACAAAAGTTTGTGTTAATACTGAATTAGGATCTTCTGTTGTTGCACAAATAATTAACACTTTCGCCTGATGATTCCTAGTAGTTTCGCCCAATCGGTTGAAATTACCAGTATCAATGAAGTAAAAGATCATCTCTTGACCTTCTGGTGGCAGGCGATGTATTTCATCAAGAAACAAAATCCCACCATTGGCTCTTTCTATCAAGCCAGCTTTAGAATTATCAGCTCCTGTAAACGCACCTTTTATGTGACCAAAAATATGCGCTAAAAGAAGTTGTGGATTATTATAGTAGTCCGCACAATTAAACGTAATAAACGGAGAGTCTTCTGAAAACCGCCCAATCAATTTACCATATTCATACATCATGTGAGCCAATAACGTTTTACCAACACCAGTTTGACCTACAATTAAAGTATGTAGTCCATCCGGAGGATATAAAATTGCTGCTTTCGCTTGTTCAACCTGTTTTTTTAAGCTCCCTTCAGCACCAATTAAAGAATCAAACGGACTCTTTTTATCCGTATCTGTCTGCACACATTTTTCTAACGAATCAAAAAGAAGGGGACCTTCGCCAAAAGTTGTGTCACAAAGATCTTCTAATATTTTTTTATCGAAATATAAGACTGGTCTGCCTGAAAATTTAATAATCTTACTCTGCCGCTGTAAAGCATTAAGCTCTCGACTAACGTTGCTACGTAAGACACCTAGATCCTCAGCAACTTCCTCCGCTCCAATTCCAACTCTGCCCGTCAAATCCTCCTTTTTATATAACGCCGATTTCTTTTGAATGTATTGGTAAATTCTATCAATTCGTCTCATATTATAGAACCGTCCTTTATTACTTCCACATTTAACATATGGTTATAGAATTCTCTGCAACTCATACAACTTCCTATTTTTGTTTAGTATTGTTAATTTTATATTACAAGACATTGAAACATCTGTCCAGTAATGAGGTAATTTGTTTCTTGTAAATTCTCTAAATAAAAACAGGCATACGGTTTTTACCATATGCCTGTCTTAGCCCTTTAAAATTCTAATTATTTATTGAATTTTTAGATACGAATCAACCTTATCTTTTATTTTTTCTTATATCGCCATTCTTTATATTGCTCATTATAATACCATTCACCGTCTTCAACGCGCTCTTGTGTTGGTGCTTTTTTCATGTCAGCTTGCTGACGTGCGACTGGCGCTGCAACTTCTTTTGTCGTCTCTTTTACCACTATATTTTTTTCTGGCAAACGCTCTTGAAATAGCGTTTGATCTATTTGTAACTTTACGTGATGCCCACTGCCTAGAGAAATCGCCTCGCGGTCTGTTTGACCAAAGACTACATGCAATAAAATAAGTGCTGAGCATACGACGCTTAAACAGGCAACAACTAAATAGACTCTCCACTCTTCCTCTACTTGCAAGCCCCTTATACTAGCAAGCAACTCACGAATCAACGCAACGGGATTCCGATAACCGATCATTTCTATCACCTCATTATCATCATTCCCGTTTTCAGTAAAATTTATCCAATTTTTTGTGTTAGGTAAATAAATTAGTCCCGTATCTACAGCAGATAAGTTGCAAATCATCTGCCTCCAAACACAAAAAACTTTTATTCATATGAATCAACGAGTTTATACTAAAGTAGCTGATTTGTAAAAGAAAAATGTTCAACTAAGGCAACATAGACGAATCTTACTACCAAGTAGCTTTGAAGGCTCATTGTTTGACCGCAGGAAGTTTGAGCCTTCATTGCGATTGTTGAACTAGTACTACCTTATGATTCGTCTCTTGCCGACTTGTTTTTTTCGTTGCAAGTCAGCTACTTCTCACTCATACATTTAAATCTATCCTATAACCTACGCCCCATAAATATTCTTCAACTTTACCCCCGTATAAAAATACAGCAATATATCCTTATAGCTCTTGCCCAACTTCGCCATCCCATTTGCTCCGTATTGGCTCATCCCGACACCATGCCCATAGCCCAATGTCTTGAATACCAATTGATCTCCCTGCAAAGCTACGGTGAAGTTTTCTGATCTCAGTCCTAATAAGTTCCTAACCTCCTGCCCTTTAAACGTCTTACTGCCAATACGGATCTCATTTACCCGCCCGGATTCAGTTAAGCTAAGCACCTTCGTGATACTTTGATCCCCACTTTGTACTGCCGCCATTACCCCAGCCTCTGGACCTAGAGTCGATTCGATATCTGACAAGTCAATTGACTTGCTATCGCTATAGCGTGGAGATTTTTCATCCCACTTACACTCTACACTTTGTAAATAAGGATAGTCGTAACCCCATACCTCTTTTGCACTGGCGGTTCGCCCACCACTGGTTGAGTGAAATACTGCACTGATAGGTTTGTCCTCATAAACTAAAATTTGCCCATGCGTAGCATCTACCGCCTCGCCAATTCGTTTATTATACGCCTCATACTTCTTTCCCCAACGTTCTTTTAATACATCTTGACTTAGCCAAGCTTGATTTTTCGTAAAATCGGTACTTACATCTGCATCCGGGTGATCACTCACCCCACCGCCACCAAAGCTACGCATGCTCTTAACTGCATACGTTCTTGCCGCTACGGCTTGCGCCTCTAAAGCTGCTGGTTCAAATTCGGCTGGCATTTCCGCACTGACTACCCCTTTGATATATTCTTCCAAAGACATTGTTTCTACTTTGTCCTTTTCATGCAAATATACATTAATCGTCATACTTTCTAGTTTCGCCACATTTCTTTGTTCTGACACTGTACTCTTGCTAATTCCCATAACAAAGATCAGCACACTTGGCAAAGCAATCACTAACAAAGCTACCAGTCCCACCACAATGCCTAGTGGCTTTCGCACAGAACCGCCTCCTCTCACCTCTTGTGTTACTTTAAGAATATGCTTTATTA
>JARBTT010000182.1 GCA_029240055.1 Anaerosinus sp. | reverse complement strand
ATCCACCAAGGTTGGTTTCTGTGTAATGGGAGCTTCTCTCCTGCCCCGACTGCGCGCTTTCGCATTTGATAAAGCCAGTAAAAATAAGCTATACTTAAAATCACGAGCAAAAAGCGGCCGTCCCATGCGCTATCATAATAACGTTGCGATAGGCCATCCTGCTCCAGATTCTTTTGTATAATATGTTTCCACCGATGCCAAAATGCGATATTTTGCTGCGTCTGAACAACTTTTTGCTGTTGCTGCGTTTTGGTATTTAAATCCCCCATATCCAGTAGCAACGATTCGATATCCTGCTCTAAAGTAGCTACACTATCTTGAACAGTTTTCCACGCCAAGGCAGTTGAGTCTTGCGGCACGGTCTGCTTGCGAAGAACGCTTACTTTCCCACGCAAAGATAAGACAGCTGGCTTCACATCCTGGATATAGCTTTGGACTTGCGCTGGCGCTGCTTTATCCGCCTCACCTCGTTGCCAAGCGATCTTGCGTTTAACACTATCAAAATCTGTATAATATTGATCTAACTCCCCACGCCATTGTTCCAAATAAGTTCTTGCGGTAGCGAGCGGATTATTGGGTAATGAATCACGGATACTTACCGAATCAGTAGACCTCAAGACAGAGTCAAGTTTTTGGGCAGAAACAATAGAAAAAAATAAGCTAAGCTGGAGTATCCAACTTAGCCTCAGTATTGGGCAGATTATAGAATTTATTTTCTTTAGCATATTCTTCTGTTTTCACATCCCTGTTCTTTAATCGGTTTTAGCAGGAGAAGGTTGTCTTTGTAGGGAATCGGTACTATCCCTGCCTAGGGAATCATTGGAAGTCACACCTGTATGTCCCTCGTCGACGCTAGTTGAAGAGTCATAGCTACCATTTGCTTCATTCCCTTTGTTGCTACTATTGCTACATCCCCACAGTCCAAGGGTGGCGGCTAACATCAATAAACCAATCTTTTTCATTTTTTTTCAGTTTAAGTTTTAATACTATTCGATGATTGAACAGTATAAAAAAAGGAAAGGTTGTCGCAATTTATATTTTGGGTAAAAATAGCTTATTACAGTAAAAGTACGTACACATAATTAGTAAGTCCATTATTTGGCACGCTCAAGCCTCCTGTCTATGGTAAGGAAGCTGGCTTCTTTGTGAGGACGAGGTATATTTTGCAATTATTCAGGCAAATTAGAGGCCTCGAGTGAAATCGATTCATTTCAGTGAATTACTTAAGAATGATAAATCAAGTCCTCCGCAGTTTCAATTTAATACTGAAAATTGAAAGGATAGGATTTTATCCAATTATAGACCAATTAATTTGGAAGGAGATATACCGTAAGCTTTTTTGAAAGCATAAGAAAAATGTGAAAGATCTCTAAATCCTACTTCCAAGTAGGCTTCAGAAATACGGTATCCCTTTTCAGTAATGAGATAATACGCATCTTCCAATCTTTTCTGCTGTAGCCACCGACTGGGTGAACTATTGAATACCTTAGCAAAATCTCTTTTAAACGTAGCCAGGCTTCTTCCCGTAAGAAAGGCAAAACGCTCAAGCTCAACATTAAATCTGTAATGCCTGTTCATGTAACCTTCAAGATCGATCTTCCCGGGCTCTGCAAAATCAAACAAGACCTCCTTCAATGAAGGGTTTGTCTCCAGTAATATCATAGCAGCTTCTTTAACCTTCAAAGAAGTAAATATCATTTTTAGCTCATCCTTATCGCCCATATAGGGTTTGATCGAATTCATATAATTCTCAAACAATATATTGCTTTGTAGCCTAATAATTCTGGGATGATTTGCTCTTGACTGGATTTTAAAATCACATTCATCCGCTAAGCTACGAAGGGTCTCTTGACCAAGAAAAATTGAAACGGATTCATATATACCGCCATCAGGTGGATATTTAGTAAATCTAGTCAGCTGGTTCCGTCTTGACAAGCGATAATCGCCAGCCTCAAATTCATATTTTTCATCACCAATTATATTCTCTGAGCGTCCAGATATTAGATAAGTGAATACATGATCAGCAATAAATTGTTCTCCTTCTCTATGTTTTGTATCATAGCAGGAATACAGAATATTTTTGTTTGTTGACTTGGTGTCCATCGTTTTATAAATTAGAGTACAAGATCTTTTTCTTATCAATACGCGCTTTTCGATTGCTTAAGATAGCTTTCTATTTTGATCTCTTCAATATTTAGCTAATCAAAGTCTTTGCTTCTAGGAATTCTTCCAAACCAAAATTTCCATTTTCTCTTCCAATTCCAGAATTCTTAAAGCCGCCAAAAGGAGCAAGTGGGTCATGCTTGAGTGTATTGATCAAAACTCTCCCCGACTTGACCAGTTTTGCCAGCTTAACCGCGTGTGCTACTGAGCCAGAGCTGATGTATGTCATAAGTCCATATTCAGTGTCATTGGCCATTGCGATAGCTTCTTGTTCAGTATCATACATAATAACAGAAAGTACTGGTCCAAAAATTTCCTCTTGAGCGATCCTCATATTGTTATTGACAGCGAAGAACACTGTTGGCTTGGCATAGTATCCTTCAGCTAGGCCCTGGGGACGTCCCAAACCTCCGACCACAAGTTCAGCTCCTTCCTCAAGGCCAAGGGCGATATATTGCTGGATGCGATCATACTGTTTATTATTGGCCAAGGGGCCTAGCTTAAAATCACCTTCTTTGGGATCTCCTACGGTAAAATTTTCAGCTTCCTGGATAATAAGCGTCTTTACTTCTTCAATTCTCGATCGTGGCACTAACAATCTTGTTCCAGCAATACATGCCTGACCGTTATTCATGAATGCGGCTTGAAGTGCCATAGGTATTGCTTTACAGAAATCGGCGTCCTCCAAAATAATATTCGCTGATTTACCACCTAATTCCAAGGTTACTCGTTTCATAGTATCCACTGCTCTCTTGGCTATTATTTTACCAACAACTGTCGAACCTGTAAATGAAATCTTGGTTACTTCGGAACTTTCCATAATTGCCTCTGTAATGATTTCGCCTCTACCATTTACCATATTGACCACCCCGCTGGGTAAACCGGCTGCATCAATACATTCCATCATAATTTCAGCTTGCCAAGGGCAGAATTCACTGGGCTTCAAAATGATAGTGCACCCCGCGGCAAGCGCTGCCGCTACTTTTAAGGCTATCGTCCCTGCTGTCGCATTCCAAGGCGTAAATAAGGCAGATACACCAATGGGTTCCTTAAATACTATTGATTCGTTGACTGAAACGGAAAAAGGAAAGTCTTGCAAGACTTGGATGGTGTCAAGAAATGTTGTGGCTGCAATCATACTCGCCCATTTAGCCCGCTCTCTTGGGGCGCCATATTCTATAATGGTAACCTCGATAAGATCATCGATTCTTTTTATAATTTCATCGTGTATGGATCTAAGATATCTTATTCTCTCGCTAATGGTACTTTCTCTATAGGTAACGAACGCTTTTGAAGCAGCGGCTATAGCGCGAGTGGCATCTAGTTGATCGGCATAAACTAGCTCTGCAATGGCTTGTCCATCCAGTGGACTAATGATTTGTCCCCTTTCTTTACCATGACTCATGATAAACTGGCCGTCGATATAAACACTTTTTACTGTTTTCATATTTTCTCTTCTTTGTTATTACAAAGTAAGTGTATTTCAGCATAGTGCGTTTTGTTCAAAAGCTCAATTTGTTTTGTTTAAAAGCTCAATACCAAGCATTCTATGGGCGACACTATATCACTAATGACTAGACAATTACACGTTCACGGAGCCTTTTACCAATAAGACATTATTTCAACCTTGCAGCTAATCAACGGTGATAGGACTTAATAGGAAGATAATCTCTAAATGCCGGCATTACGCCAAACTGGTTTCTGTGATTAAGCGAAAGGTTAAGTTAACACGGGCTTTCATGATTTTTGAAGATTTTGCGATACGATGTTCCCACATTTCTTGTAAATCGCCTCTCATAAGCAAAAGTGATCCATGTTTTAAAAGCAGCGAATATTTCTTTGTATGATCGTCGACTTTTCGAAAATCAAAATTACGGGCCTGTCCAAGGCTTACCGATCCGATGACAGGTCTGTCGCCCAATTCACTCTCTCTATCACGATGCCAAGCAACCGAATCATTGTGATCACGATATAAATTCAATAAGACTGAATTGAAAGTGCAGTGAAATTGTTCTTCAATGTGGGCTTTCAATTCCTTTAACGGCGTAATCCAAGGATTCACAATAATGGTTTTCCCACCTAGCTGATAGGTCTTACACTCGTCTCCATACCAAGCAGTCAACCTCGGTGTCAGTATACCTCGATTGTACATCTTTTTTGAAGTCTGCTGCCAAGGTACTTCCCTGATCAACAAATTGAACAGATCATCTGCTGCTTCTTGCGAAAGGTATGCCGGCTCAAAGTGCAATAGCTCTTCGGGAAAATTATATCCTTCATTTTCAAATAAACTCAACTGATCCATTTCAATGTTTATCGATAACTATTTTTTGACCTATTAATGCCCCTTCTCACCAAATATTTGGCTTTTTATCTATGTTACCCCATCCTTCTTTGATGGAACAATTGGGAACAAAGAGCGTTTGCTCAAGTCTCAGTGAACGTGTCAAGCACAGCCGAATGGGCAGGTCCGCAACTTTTTGAAGCGAGATCCTTTATCTTTGGCAGCCTTTTACCGCCAGTCTACTATAGATTATTTCTCAAATATCCATGAAAGTTGTCATGAAACTGCAGACCATTGCCCAGTCTATATTTACTTAATTTATTGTTTAGCGATAATCCCCAAAGTATGAATTCAATTAGGAAATATTGGTCTTCGGGCTTTGTTTGAGGCTGGTATTGCTGTATCAATGCGTGGACGGGTGTTACTTGATCCAAAAGACGCCGATAATCTGTTTCAGAGAGTTCGTCGGACAGTTCAATACCCTCCGACTCTGAGAACCAACGAACAATATCATCATACGGATAGCGTTCGTTTTCTTTTTCCAATTTCTCGACTTTGGGAAACAAGATGGGGAATAAACTTTTTACAGCATTTTCGATTAACTGCATAGCGACAGTAGCGGCACCTTCTTGTTCGCCTTCGTAAACGAGTTCTACTTTACCCGTTATTGCTGGCACGATCCCCATAAAATCACTCAAGCGAATAGCAGTGGCTCCCCCGCCGTTTCTAAGCATTCGCAGTTCTGCAGTACTTAATAAATTTTGGAATGCCGTAATGCTCATCCGCGCGCTGACACCA
>JARBTT010000022.1 GCA_029240055.1 Anaerosinus sp. | reverse complement strand
AATATACTATTGAATAGTTGCTATTAGCTCACTCAAAGGCACTTGGATTAGCCGGCTTTATCCAATTATGATTATTTTATTGAGCCTAGCAACGCTTTGTAATACTTTGTAAGTAATCTAGTCAATAGTAGGACATATAACAAAGTTGCTTCTATTTTTTAGCCGTACACTTACGCCTCAACTTGACTAGGTGACAATTAGGACAAAATAAAAATATAAATAAAAACACCGGATAACGTTATTGAGCGTTATCCGGTGTTTTTAGAATTATGAACTATCTAAATTCTTAGTAAGGTGTACGTATAAAAAATGAGAAGGTATTTAGATCTTGGAAGGAGGTTTCTATTTAGGTCATAAAGTTAAATTTAAGTATTCTATAATTTAGGGAGGTGAAAAAGAGTGGTTGCCTATAACTAATGATGGCTTATCTATTAAGTTATTAATGCAATCCAGATGTTACCGCGCAGAATTAGGTGAATGAAATAAGTATGAGCGTAGGTGATGAAGTATGAGCGAAGAGTTAGCAAAAACTCTTTTAAGCCAGATGGAAATAATTATTCATTCTTTAAATAAAGTTGCTACAGAGGTAGCCGAAATTCGTGGTAAAAATGCCGAAAAAGAGAAACGCTGCGACGATCACAAAGCAGATATAGAAGATATTAAAAATATACAGGTAGATCAAGGCAGAAGATTGGGTGCGATTGAAAGTGCTGTATCCGGTATGGCCGGGGTCAAGCAGTCAAATCACTATTGGGTTACAACGTTAATAGCGGTATTAGGAGTAATTATTGCCGCAGTTTCTTTATTGCATAGATTTGGGTGATAAAAAACTTTATAATCTGCCAGCCAGCATGCTAATCGCCCAAGAGTCACTGGAATGCGGCTGGCAATTATCGGAGACTTAAAGCAATACTACGGGTAGGTACTTGGAGGCTAGAATATGTCTAAAGTAACAGTTATCTTTGTTGGCGGCAGTAAATTGATTGACAAAGTTATCGAGAATGTTACGCATGGTACTTGCAGTCATACTGCTATAAAGATATTAGGCGGGGTATTGGAATCCCAAGGAATACCTGATGTAGGTGATACATATCCGGGTGTGCACCTGCATACTGACGGCAAATACAACAATAATGCCTATGCTCAATTTGTTGATGTTGATTTACCAGACTTGGTCGCTGCTGAAAAGAAAGCGCAATCACTATTAGGCAAGTTTTACTCTTATATCGGATGTATCGAGGGTGTCTCGTACGATATTTTTGGCATCAATTTACATCCAATTATCAATAAGTTTATTAACTTGCTCATTGTTAAATATTTAAAGATACCTATTAACCTAAATACTGGTGAGTGGACAATGGACTGTAGCGAGACTGTCACACGGATTCTTCGTGCTGGTGGGCTTGATGTTTTACCTAGTGTTGATGCAGATTGCATTACCCCGGAAGATTTATTAAAAGCTTTGACTGGTAAAAATGTGTCAAAAACAAATAATTTTAAGGAGTCTGATATTATGTCCGAACCTACTGTTTCCACTGAATTATCAACAGCGACATCTGAAATTACTACTACAAAATCTAGTATAACTGATGTTGTAAATGCTGCTGTTGAAACTGTATCTGCTGACGCATATGAGGATATTGCGCAGAAAATTGCAGAATTAGCAAAAGAAATTAAAACTACAAATAGCTTATGGGTAAAGGTCAGAAATACTGTGGAGATTGGTACCCTTAGCGTCCTGCTCTCTAAAGCTGCCGCTGCGTTGTCAGAAAAAAAAATCTAACATGGTAGTAAAATGTACCCTAGAGGATAGGCACTAAAAAATAGTGTCGCCTATAGGGTACATTAGATTTAAGAAGTATTGAATTAAAACTGAAAAATTCTTGGAATGAATATCATACAAAATTTATAAAAAAGAAAAACTTCCTAACTGGTAAGAATTAAAATAAATTCAAACCTGTTAACCATCAAATCGTAACAAAAGCTACTTGCTCACTTCTCCTCACTTTATCGATTTTACTGCAGCAATAATATCATTTGTTGTTAATCCATATTGCTTTAATAGGTCATCGGGTTTACCAGAAGTACCAAATCGATCCTTTACCCCAACCATTGCAACTTTAGTCGGATATTCCTGTGACAATACCTCACAGACCGCCGACCCCAATCCCCCTATCACACTATGCTCTTCTACCGTTACAATCTTACCTGTTAATCTTGCAGTTTCCAAAATCAATAGTTTGTCTATTGGCTTGATAGTATGCATATTAATGACCGTTGCTACTATTCCTTCTTCTTGTAACTTACTTGCCGCTTCTAAGGCTTTTGCTACCATGATCCCCGTCGCAATTATACTTACGTCTTTACCTTCACGCAAAACCTCGCCTTTGCCCCAGTTAAACTGATAGCCTGCACCATGCAAATCTGGCGTTGCTGCTCTACCAAGACGAATATAAACCGGTCCATAGTATTGCACTGCCGCTTTAATTACTTCTTCCGTTTCCTTACCGTCAGATGGATTGATCACCGTCATATTCGGGATGCTGCGCATAAGCGAAATATCTTCAATTGCTTGATGACTCCCTCCATCTTCACCGACAGTAAGACCTGCATGCGTCGCGGCAATTTTCACGTTCAAATTTGGATAAGCAATCGAGTTGCGAATTTGTTCAAATGCTCTACCTGCTGCAAAGATTGCAAAGGTACTGGCAAAAGGGATTTTCCCACAAGTTGCAAATCCTGCTGCTGTTCCCATCATATCTTGCTCGGAAATTCCCATATCAAAAAATCTTTCTGGACATGCTTTTTTAAATTCAATTGTTTTTGTCGCCTTTGCCAGGTCAGCATCAAGCACTACTATTCGAGAATTTTCACTAAGCTCAACTAAGACTTTACCATACACATCTCTTGTTGCAATACTCATTGTGTAACACTTCCTTCTAACTCAGCTATCGCTTCTTCTTTTTGTTTTTGGTTAGGCGCAGAGCCATGCCACCCCACTTGATTTTCCATAAAAGAAACGCCTTTTCCCTTAACGGTCTTTGCAATAATTGCTGTTGGTTTACAAGTTAAATTCTTTGCTAACTCAATTGCGGCTCTAATCTGTACAAAATCATGACCGTCAATTTCAAGTACGTGCCAACCAAAGGCTTTAAATTTATCACCAATTGGATCTACGTTCATTACCTCTGCATTTGTACCATCAATTTGCAGCCCATTGTTATCAACAATTAAAGTTAAATTATCTAAATGATAATGCGCACTGCTCATTGCTGCTTCCCATATTTGTCCTTCTTGTAATTCACCATCACCAACAATTGCGTAAACCCGATAAGACTTCTTATCTAATTTAGCTGCTAAAGCCATACCGTTTGCCACAGATAAACCTTGTCCTAAAGAGCCTGTTGACATATCAATGCCTGGTATCCGTTTCATATCTGGATGACCTTGTAACATTGCGTCTATTTTTCGCAAGTTTACAAGTTCTTCTTTGGAAAAATAACCTCTCTCCGCTAATACACTATAAAGCCCCGGTGCCGCATGTCCTTTTGATAATACAAAGCGATCACGATCTTTCCACTTAGGCAAATCAGGACGTACATTCATTTTTTCAAAGTATAATACAGTTAAAATATCAACCATTGATAGTGAGCCACCTGGATGTCCCGAACCAGCAGCGGCTAACATTTCAATGATTTTTATTCGAATTGATTGGACTAATTTTTTTAATTCATCGATTTCCATATACTTTCCTCATTCATCTAAATATTTTTTCATTCAAACTTTTATCTTGTATCTCATCATAGTGCTCAAATATGATTTATTTTTGTCCATAATAAGCATTTTTCCCATGTTTTCTCGAAAAATGTTTATTCATTAGAACTTTATCCATGATATTATTTGGTGTCATCAATTCTGTATAGTAAGCCATACGGGCAACTTCTTCTAAAACTACCGCATTATGAACTGCTTCTTTGGCGCTTTTTCCCCAAGTAAATGGACCATGATCATAGACAATTACGCCTGGACAATGGATCGGATTTCTTCCCATAAAAGTTTCAATAATGACGTTGCCTGTTTCTTTTTCGTAATTTTGATCAATTTCCGCTTTATTTAATTTTCTCGTACAAGGAATTTCTCCATAGAAATAGTCTGCATGGGTTGTACCACAAGCGGGAATAGACTTACCAATTTGAGCCCAAGTGGTTGCCCAGCTAGAATGCGTATGAACAATGCCACCAACTTCATCAAATTCTTTATATAAAGCAAGGTGCGTAGCGGTGTCAGAGGATGGATTTAATTTTCCTTCAATACGATTTCCTTCTAAGTCGATAACAACTAAATCATCTATTGTCATGGCATCATACTCAACCCCACTTGGTTTAATGACAACCAAGCCTTTTTCTCTATCAATACCACTGACATTTCCCCATGTATAGGTAATCAACCCTTTAGCTGGTAATTCTAAGTTTGCTGCTAAAACTTCTTTTTTTAGTTTTTCTAACATAATAAATACCTCTTTTCAAAATAATTTTATAGTTTAAAACTCTATGAACTAATGACAATATCAATAGATAACGACTCTTATCTTTGATCACTTAGATCTTTCAGGCTGTCGACAAAATAAAATATTTGTATCGATGATTTAGAAAATATCTAAATCCGTTCCACTTATATTTTTACCAACACTTTATTAAATTCAATTTCACGTTTCGCCATCTTTTGTAAATATTCACCCAATTCCTCAAGTGAAATAATATGTGAAAGCATTGGTTTAAAAACAATCTCACCTTTACTCATAAATTCCAATGTAGCCGTCCAAGCTCTTCCTGGATAAGGCTGTGTATAAGAATTCCACGAACCTTTAATCGTCAATTCACCACGTAAAATATTTTCTGCTGCAGTTGCACTTAAAGGTAATTCAGCATGAGAAATCCCAACAAAAACAACGGTACCTTTTTTCTTTGCGATCATCAATGACTGCTCCTGCGTAAATCTACTACCAGCAGTTTCAATGACAACGTCAGCACCACCATTTGTTATTTCTTTAATGACAGCTATAGCATCCACTTCTTTTGCATTTACACTATCCGTTGCCCCCAACTTTTTGGCAAGTTCTAGTTTATCATTGAAAATATCCACAGCAATCACCTTTGATGCGCCAAAAATTTTTGCCCATTGAATCGCAAACTGTCCAATAGGGCCGCATCCCAAAATGACAACTTGATCACCAACCTTAATATCAGCTTTGGCAACACCATGATAGGCTATTGTTGATGGTTCAATACCTGCCGCTGTTTCATAATCTAAGCCCTCCGGCAATTTAAGAAGATGACCAGATTTTACTTTAACAAACTCAGCAAAGGCTCCATTTACTCTTGTTCCAATAATTTGATAATCACCACACAAACCATAATTGCCTGATTTACAATATTCACAATGTCCACACGGAACAAGTGGCGCAACCGCTACTTTATCACCAATTTTAAAAGCAGTAACCTTCTCGCCAACTTTGGCAATTTGTCCTGAAAACTCATGTCCTAAAATTAATGGATACTTAGTTGTCCCACTTAGTCCACTAATCATAGCTCTTGGCAAGTCAGATCCACAAATCCCCGCATATTTAACATTGACCAGTACCTCATCTACATCAATTTCTGGGATATCTACCATTTCACATTTAACTTCAGCGATACCATGTAATACTGAAGCCTTCATTTTTTTTAACATTATAATTTCTCCTCTCCATAAATAAGTGATGAACTTGCTATATTAACTTAATATAGCAAGTATCATGCCAACCCAAAATCAAATTTAAAAACCCGATTTTCCTTGGATATTAATCTATTCCATCAACGATCATTACATTTAATACAACTGTATTACATTATGAAATTATTGTTTATCATTATGTTTCACTAACTGGATTTAAATTGTTTCCTAACTTTCATTAGCAAATTTTAGTCTTTTAAATCTTTCTTCAAATAAAATAACTGCAATAAAATCAATTGATTCCATTGCAGTTATTTTTATCTATTCATTAAAGATTGTTTTAAACATCTGTCTCATCAGAAACATTTTTTAATGCCTGTCTATCTAAATAATCAGAAACAGCTGTTTTGTTCTTTTTGTACAAAGCCCAAAGAGCAAAATATACTACTACTGCAATCCCGATTAATACTGGACTTGCTGTTAAAAATGCAAAGAATACTAATCCCATTAAAGGTTTTCCTAAAATATTAAAGCTCGTAATTAACATTGCACCTGCTGGAATCGCCACCCCGATCGCCAATGCCATATCCGTAAACAAAGGTGCAGTTAACGTACAAATGTATAACCCAAGTCCAAACCAGATAACGCCTGAAAACAGTATTTTCGCAATATTCCCATTATGGACTGCAACAAGACCTTGTACCATATAAGGAATAGCCAATAAGTCAACTACAGGTAAAACCTGGTTACCTGGCAATATTACTGCTACTACCAGCATGATCGGGATAAGAATTAAGCCTGACATCAAAGTAGCTGGCTCACCATATCCTACAGCATCATTTACTGCGATATACCAGTCTCTATTACCTGCTTTTTGCATCATTTTTCTTGCAGCTTCAGTGATTGGTGCAAAAGCCTGTGCAAACATACTTGCAACTTTTGGGAAAATAGCCATAACCGCACTAGTAGAGATACCAACTTTCATGATTTCTCCCCAAGCAGCCATTGTGTCAATTCTGCCCATATTACCTAAGATACCAATAAACATCCCAAGAAAAAGCCCTAATGTCATTGGCTCACCAAGAAAGCCAAATTTCTTCTCTAGTTCAACTGGATTTAATTTAATCTTATTTAATCCTAATGCATTATAAATTGGATCTACAATAACAGCAAAAACGGATGGTTCAACATTGTGCATTGCAATGATTGTACAGTTTGGATATTTATAGTATGTCGACCATCTCTTCGCTACCAATTCTGAAATTAATAAACTATATAAATTGAGCAGAACCATACAAGCAATACCTAGTGGAAAGCTACCAGTCACGCCGATAACCATAGCGCCCCAAACCATATAGGAATAATTATTCCATAAATCTGATGGTTGGAAAACATCTGTCCATTTTACTAAAAATAAAACTGTCTGCAGAGCTATCCCTAAACCAAGATAAATCATACCAGCACTAGTGGAAAATGCCACCAATGATGTAGCTTGCCAGCCAACATCGAATACTGGCAATTGTACCCCTGTGCTCTGAACCATTTGATTAATTACCGGTGTAATAATTGGAGTAAATGAATTTAAAATCAGTACAAATCCCTGTAAAGCAACCCCAGCATAAATTGCCGAAAGAAAAGATTTTTTAGTCGTTACTTTAAATACTTTAGCAATGATAAAGATAATTACTGGTACAATAATTGCTGCACCAAATGAATCAATAATAGATTTCATAAATTCCAACATAGATACGACCTCCTTAAATTATGATAAGTATGAAAAAATCTGCATATTGGTTACCTTTTTATTTCGCCAATTACCCTAAGCGTTTCTTCAAAAAATTCTTCTTCACCCATACCAGTTAAACAAGCAAAAGCATTAATCGTTGGGATTCCATAATCACCTGCTTGTAATGGGCTGGTATATGTTATAAAGTCAAAACGTCCTGATTGCGCTAAATTTAATGCTTCAGTTGGTCTTGCTTCTGTCGTTGAAACTTTTATTCCTTTGTCACCTAAAACTTCTTTTAATTTTCCTGCTACCATAGAAGATGTCACCGTTCCCGAACCACATACAGATAAAATATTTACTTGTTTCATGACGTTCCCTCACTTTTCTTTAATATTCAATAAAATTTAGTAAACTTTTAATATCTTCTTTGTCTTTCGCATTTCTAATTTGTTTCATTAACTCCACATTTTGAAATATTTTCATCAAACTTCCCAATAAACCAACTTGTGATGCTGGATCTTTTACTGCTAATAGAAAGACCAATCCTATATTAAGTTTTTTCATCGGTTCACTCATTGAACAAAACTCTACTGGATTTTTTAAAATGCCTATAGCGAAATTAGATACATTTACGTGCTCAGAGTTTGTATGCGGAATCGCTACACAAAATTCTCCTAAATCTAGACCAGTTGGCAATTTACTTTCTCGTTCGAGTACCGCCGCAATATAAGAATCTTTAACGTAATTTTTCGCTAACATTCTTTGACCCAATTCATTAATGATACTTTCACTGTCTTTAGCTTCAACGTCTAATGCGATTAAATCTAAATCCATTTCATATCCTCCTCTCCTATCAATTCATTGAATAAACCTTTCACTTTATTATTAAGCAAGATTCGTGCCAAACAAAAAAATTTTTATTTTTGTTATAAACGCTTGAATTTTCAAGCAACTTACTCATCCCTATACATTTAAGTCATAATAAATACATTTTAGAAATTTAGCTAAACATTATGTGGAACTGACTTTGGCAACAAAATTTTTAATTCAACAGAATCGTTCATTACATAGTATCAATCTTATCTAAAATAATTGTTTGAAAGGTCTCTTTATCAACGCAACTTTTTATCTTGGTCATAAATTCATGGTCGCGCAAAATTTTAAGCATATCTTTGACATTTTCTTTATCCGTTGATTTAAATACTGGCATAAATACAAAGTTAACATTACCAACGCCCCAATTAATTGGATTTTTTAGTTTAACAAACACAAAACTAGTTCGATTCACACCGATGGAATTGCCATGAGGAACTGCAGTATTCCCTTCTGTAAATGTCGGCAAAAGAGCTTCTCTATCCAAAACTGATTGTAAATATTCTTTTTCCACATACCCTTTGTTAATGAGTAATGAACAAAGATATTCTAGTAAATCTGACTTAAAATAAATATCTGGCTCAAAAATCATTAAATCACGATCAATCATCCGATGATGCTCAACCTTTTGCAATTCATTTTTTGCTGCTAAGTGGATATCAATATTTTTTAATAAATTTTCATCATAATCAATGAAGCATGTGCCCGGTATTTTAGGATTAATGGTTCCAACCACAAGAACATTATTTTCTTTTTGCAATTCCATGATTTTACTGATTAAGAATTCATCCATTGCGCTCATCGCATGACACGGCAAATCTTCATACTTATCTTGAATAATACGGCTAATATGTTTTGCATTTCCTTCACCAGTCAAACATACCGTAACAATAAGATTCGGTTTATGGTTATTTTCTTCTTCATTTACATACAAATAATCAAATTTATCTTTTTTCAGATAGAAATAAATCTCTTCTAAAGTATCTTCACCTAAGGAAACCCGCCTTGTGGCTTCAAGTCCTAGCACAATGTCTACTCGTTCTAAAGTTTTCGCTTTAATATTGGTCTGGTTATATACAATATCTCCAATATTACTTAATGATCCCATATCTACTAAAAACAAAACCCCTCTTCCCTGATCAATTACTTTAGCTAATTCAATTGCTTTGTTGTAGATATTAATTGGCTTTTCATTTAATGGCATATCAATCGCAATCGGAAAGTTCGTTCCTAAAAGTTCTTTAATCACCTTCACCGTTTCAGTAGCGATATACCCGTGCGAAATCATGATTAGCCCGACTCTTTGCTTTAAAGCATCATGATTAAGTGCAGATTTAAGGTACAGAGTGATAAACCCAACCTCATCATCAGGAATTTTTATCCCTTCACTTGCTTCAATTTTTCCAGCAAATTCTAAACCTATTGCATATTCTTTCGAAAACTCCTTTTTGATTTTTTCAATATTAATATTAATAATTTTTTGATTTAATTTAATTCTTTTGATTGCTTCATCAAGATGAATCGCCAAATACCTAAAAGCATTCTTATTAATTTGTCTAATTGGCTCTTTTTCCATCATTTGATTCATAAGCTCTTTAACCGCATTGGTGATATTTTGACTGACAAAGCTATACAAATCATTCATAGAAAACACATCTTGTTGCTTATTTTCATTCAACTTCAAATTGGTAAAACTATTCAAAATAAAAGCCCACAGAATATTCTCCGTTTCCGCATCGGTTAAATTTAACAACTTCAAATCATAATATTTTTCTTCAATGCTTCGATAAATATCATGTATAACTACATCTTCTCTTTCCTTATTTGAATCTAACAGCGAGTTATTTAATTTAAATGGGATCAGCATTAAATTATTTAAATATTTCCTTATTTCTGAATAATCACCATCTACTAAAGCCGTTTCATTAAAAGAATCCATTAATTTTAATATTTCATTGACATCAATAGAAACTAATCTGTCTTCTTTTTTGTTAATTACCTGCATAAACGATCTTGCGCACAGTACTTGAATCATATTTTGTAGCTGTCCAATATTTCCACTAAATTTATTTAATGCCAATATCTCCACTACGTTTTTATCAACAAATATTTTTGAATTTATTCGATTACATTCTTGTTGAAAGATACGACAAATTAAATCAACTTTTTCTTTTAAGAATCGATCACGTAATGAAGGTAAATAAATTACCATAGGAATTCTTCTTCTAAATGTAAGTAATAAGTTGGTTTCAATATTTTCTGTCGTCGCCCCAACCAACATAACACTTACTTTCCGCTCTATATTGGTCTCACCTAATCTTCTAAAGCAACCTCGATCCAAAATAGAAAATAAGATTTCCTGACCTTTTGGTGGCAAACGATGTATTTCATCTAAGAATAGCATTCCGCCATCGGCTTCTTCAACTAAACCGGGGCTGTCATTGACCGCTCCAGTAAAAGCTCCTCTTTTATAGCCAAATAAAAGTGACAGCAATAATTGTGGATTATCAGCATAATCTGCACAATTAAACACAACAAAGCTAGAATTTTCATATAAAACACTTTCCTGCTTTGCAAACTCGTACATTTTTTTAGAAAATAAGCTTTTTCCAACACCACTTTCTCCAACAATTAATGTCGGCAACCCTTTAGGTGGATACATGATGGCCGATTTTGCTTGATCAATTGCATTTTTCAAACTTCCATTATGCCCAATTAACGCCGCAAATGGATTTCTTTCCTCTGTTTTTTCTTCAACATTTTCAATGCAATCCTCGTCTTTTGACAATACTTCTTCAACAACTCTCCTTGAAATATTGAAGCCTTGTTCTAATAAAGCTCTTGTTATATCTGAGATATTCAGTATTTTCGCATTTTTTTTAATGGCTAATATCGCTGACCTTAAATATGGGTATCTTCTTTGCCTAGAATTACTAATATTAAGCTCTTTTCTGATGTTTGTAATATTTTCACGTGCAGTATTTAGGAACTTAGCTATTTGAACATCGGTCAATGGATCTTTTTTATTTTCCGTATTAATAATATTGATAAGCTTAGTTTGTATCTCCATAATTAAATCTCCTTTTTGTAAATTATATACGCAAAATCTGTGCCATACTTTTATAACCAAGCATTACTGATTAAATAAAGGATCCACCTTCCTTATCAGAGCATCTATACAAATTGTTAATATTTTGATTTTGGTCATTTTGTGATGAATAAAATGTATCCTTCTTAAACGTCTTAGCGAAGACCTTTTTACGCAATTACTCCTTTTATATCATTATTTAAAAATTTAATAAAGATATATTTCATTTACTTTTTATTTAAATACCCCAAGTCATTTAAATAAAAAGTAAAACCTCCTAGGGATATACCCTAAAAGGCTTTACTTTATAAAATATCTAATTGATAAAAATTCATGAAATTCCCTACAAAGTTTATTTTCTTATCCGCACCTTACGACTGTCGAAGTTGTTCTAATTCGGTGAAGAAACTTTTATAGGCCCAATAACTGGCCATGAACGTAGTGACTGCTACCGCGCCGACGAGCATGAAGGCTACCATGATTTGATATTTAATGGCTGCAGCTGGCGGTAGACCAGCTAGGATCAGCCCGGTCATCATACCGGGAAGTTGGACAATGCCTAAGGTCTTCATCGAGTCGATACTCGGTTGCATCGAGTTTTTAATGGTTTGACGAATGATACTCGCGGATGATTCTTTGGCACTGGCGCCTAAGCATAGCTTGATTTCAACCTCTTCTCGGCGACGCTCAAAGTTTTCCTTGAGATGATTAAAGACGAGCCCAGCGGCAATCATAGAATTGCCTACTACCATCCCACTGATCGGGATGACCTGACTAGGTTGATAGGTAACCGCCCCGCATAATAATAATATACCTAAGGTAGCAATCAAGCCCGCGAGCAAAGCAGTAAAAGAAATCTTTTGAATGTGCTCGATTCCCTTGCCTCTTTTCGCCGAAACGGTAGATGCATTATAAACCATTGCCAGTAAAATGACGGTTGTAACAATACTGTTGTCCCAATCGAAAACATAGGTTAAAACAAAGCCAATCGCTGTCAGCTGTACTACTGCACGGATACTACCAATGATAATTTCTTTTTCCAAGCCAATTTTATCTTTATAGGAAAGATACATCGCCAAAAGAACCAAAACAAAGGTCATCGCCAATGAGATATCGTTCATTTTTGTAGCTCCTTTTGTGCAAAATATTCATCGTTACTACCATAAAAAGTTATTTTACCTTTATCCAAGTACATAATCTGTTTCGCTAATCGTTTGGCCTGCGCAAGATTATGCGAAATAAAGAGGATGCTTAAGCTTTGCTTTTTGTGCTCATCTAGAATCAATTGTTCTATAATCAGCGTATTTTCTTCATCAAGAGAAGCAGTAAATTCATCTAACAATAAAATATTGGGTTTGATTAATAAGGAACGAATCAAAGCAATTCGCTGTTGCTCTCCCCCAGAAAACTCTGTTGTCTTTTTTGTCAGAATATCTTCTGGCAAATTCGCTTTTGCTAGATAGTTTGCTATTTCTTCGAAGTCAGGTTTTCGTTTTAATAACTGGTACGGATACGTTAAATTATCTTCGACAGTACTGCCAAATAAATACGGCTTTTGAAATACATAGCCGATTCTTTTTCGTAGCTGAGTTGGTGGATAAGATAACGTATCTTTTCCTAGATAGGAAACACTCCCGCTGGTTGCACTTTGCAAAAGGTTCAGAATTCGAAAAAGCGATGTCTTTCCCGAGCCCGAGCTGCCCAGCACCCCAACAAAATCGCCCGCATAAATAGAAAATGAAAGTCCATCTAAAATTGTTTTGCTCTGGAATTTTAGCCTGATATCTGATGCTTCCAGTAAAACCATAAAACGCCTCACCTCTGCTCCTAATTTAGCCTACTTTGTCGTTATTAACATTCACGTTCTATTATCTATAAAAACTTCTATCGATAAATACTAAAATGATTTTATGTTTATTATCTATTTAATCTCGGTAAATTACAAGTATTACTGCAACGAATGGCACCATATTTATCTTGTAAATCATAAAATCTCTTATGATCAAAATAAAAGATCATTACGCTCATTTATGAATAATCGCCTCGAAAAACAACAAGCTGATTAACCTATTTGCTAATCAGCTTGTTCACCTGCCTATTTACGGCAAATACAAATGTAATATATTCTACCAAATTAAAGTTCAATCAGTCAGCACATTAAACCTGAAAGGCTCCGACCACTGCCCGAAGATCTTGGGACATTTTTGCAAGCTCTTGGCTTGATGCGGCAATTTCCTCAATGGACGCGGACTGCTCTTGCGTAGCTGCCGACATGGTTTGTGTTTCCTCTGATGCCTGCTTACTCAAATGGTCAATGGCTTTTACAGAAGCAATAATTTGCTCACTACCATCTGCCATTTCATGGATCGCTGTTGATATTTCCTTGATTTGGCTGGATACTTCAAGTACCAACGATTCTAAGTCCTGAAATGACTTACCTGTGGTAGTTACTACTTCTGCCCCAAGTTTCACTTCCTCCGTTCCTAGTTTCATCGCTTTGACTGCTTTGTCTGTATCCCCTTGGATCTCGCCGATTAATGCGGCTATTTTCTTTGCCGCTTCTTGCGATTGCTCTGCTAGTTTTTTCACTTCCGAGGCGACAACGGCAAAACCCCGTCCATGCTCACCAGCTCTAGCCGCTTCGATTGCGGCATTCAATGCTAAAAGGTTGGTCTGTGCGGCAATTTCGGACATTGTTTCAACTATTTGTCCAATTTTTGTGGATTGTTCCCCTAGTTTAACGACTACCTTGGCTGATGTATTGACCGTGTTTTCAATCTGTAACATCTGACCAATCGCTTTTTCTACTGTTTTAGACCCAGTCGCCGCGGTATCCGTCGCTTGGACTGATTTTTCCGCAACCTGGTTAGCACTATCAGCAATCCTCTGTACACTATCTAGCATCTGCTGCACCGCCGCTGAGGTCTCACAAACAGCCGCCAACTGACGTTCAGAACCATCAGCTACATTGGCCGTTGCCCCTGCTACCTGATTGGCAGCTCGCGCCGATTGATTGGCGCTTGCAGTGAGTTGATGCGATGATTCACTAACCTGCTCGGCCGACTGCTCGACTTTTTGGATGATCGTGCGTAGACTTGCTTTCATTCGATTGAACGAATGTGCCAATTGACCGATTTCATCAGCAGAGGTAACCGAAATATCTGCTAGTGTCAGATTGCCACTGGCGATTTCCGTTGCGGCTTGACCGATAACCTTTGTTTTACGTGCTATCCCATGGCTGATATAAATACTAATAAAAACTGAAATACCAGCCACGAGCAGACTCACAATCACTAAAAGATTCTTTACATCTTCAGCATTTTTATTACTGATTTCTTCTTCATCCTTAATATGTAGCTTTACTGCAGCAATGAGTGTTCTTGTAGCTGCGATAGAATTTTCCGAAGAAATACTAGCTTTGTCCATATAGCTTCCAACTAGCTCAATATTATTTTCACGTTTAGCTCCAATTGATTTTGCTGCAATCTCATCAAATGTTTTTTTCTCTTTCTTGAGCAATTCTAATGTAGAACGCGATGCATCAGAAGTTAAAACTATTTCTAGTTTACTAATTTTATCATCGCCATATTTACGCTGATCATCGAAAGCTGCAACATCGGCAAGATTGCCAGTAGAATTAAACCGTCGCATAGCCACGGCTTCATTGGCGACGTTATTGGCAAGTTCCTCTACCAGTTCAATTTTATACAAGTTTTGTTCTGTTATTTCTTGTGATGCTACATTTAATTCACCAACTTTATAATAAGTAAACGCACTCATGATAAATACTAGTACAATTACGGCAATAAAACCGCTTAAAATTCTTTTCTGAATTGTCATTTGTGTTGAAATTTTTACTGATTCGGCTAAGAATTTTCTTTCCATCTTCACTTTAGGAATTTTAGGCATCTTAGAAATTTTAGGAACCCTTGAACAAATCATTCTAATATCGTGCAAAACCTTCTTTAAAAATTCCATAATACATACGCCACCTTATAAAAATAGTATTTCAACGTGAGAATTTCTTGTAAATAAAAAAAGCTGGCACTTAAGCCAGCTTTCTCAGAACACGCCGAAAGCTAAGCTATCGGCGTCATTGCCATAAATTTACAATAAATATTATTTGTCTTAATTATAATCGTTGAATCCACGATAGTCAATCTAATACTTCTAAATTAATTCTTTTCTAAACCTTATATAACATCCAATTAATTGACAAAAGCAGGTGCACTTACTACTCCTAAATTCTTACTTTATGACTGCTTGAAATACTTTTACATGATTGCTATAGCCAGTCAAATTTTTTCCGTTAGATTCCATATATATTGGATTACCAGCATATATTGGCTTCGTAAATTTTATTTCTATTGTATTAAACGCCTTAATAGACTCCTGAATATTTTTTAAAATCAATAACCCCTGTACAACCGGTTTTTCTGTCAAATGGATTGTATTTGCATCCCCAACGGCCTTAGAAAAATCATAAATTTCTTGTTTACTAAAGGTTTTCCACGGAACTACCTCTTTGGGAATGACGCTAGTCTCGTTTAAATTGCTAACAACGACATTCAAAAAAAGCGTCATGCTTAATTTTGCGACCATCTGATCATTATCATCATACATATTGGATGAAATGATCAGAAATCGACTGGTCTCTTTTTCGATAATAACATGGCAAGGGGTATTCCTTCTTTTTCCATATTGTTCTAGTTTTATTTTTGTGATATAGCTGTTATTATATTTTTTATCCTTTAACTCAGAAAAAGCTTTTGCAAGTTGTATCATATCCTTTTCTTCTCCTATAACAATATTTATTATAACCACTTAAAATATAATCGCCAACTAAGCAGCATGCATTTAGTTGACGGTCATTATTTCTCATTTTTGCGCAAGTGCCTACTGCTTCGCAACATCGCTAAGCAAAATCACTATTTCATTCTGAACCGTCCCTATTATTCTTAATTTTCTATTAAATTAAAATATTCGTCTTTTTTCTATATACTTCCTTCTTAATTATGTAAAAACATATAAATGTCAGTGGATATTTTTTTAATGCTAGTCTCTAAAGAAACAGCATTTTATTTATTACACTATAACAAAAAAACCGCAACCATTTACCGGTTGCGGTTTTTTACTTATTCAGATTTAGTTGACAAAACTGCTGGAGTTGGTTCAACTTTCTTTATTTGTTTTTTCTTCTTTTTTTCCTTGTTCTTTGGGCTTTTATCTCCCATATCGAACATCTCCTTCTTGTAACAATAAACTATGTCAATTATAGCATAGTTTACCCAAAGATGAGGTTATTTATACACTTACATTGCACGATACTCCATGAACTAGACAGTTGACCCATGCTGTCAGCAAGGTTTCCCTATAATAGCTTCCTATTTCATGAGATTAATCCACTATAAGGTGCTACACAGAAAAAATATGCAGTTCTTGCAATATATGAATTTTTATACTAAAAGTATTCCTACTCAAATGCCTTCATTCAACAATAAAAGTTATTTATGCTCTTTTTTAAAAATACCGGTTAACATGATAAAAAAAACTTATTTCAGGACTGCTCTTCATTTAAAAATTTTACACTTACCTTCTAAATATCGGGCAACGAATACGCCCATTACTGCGATTATAATAAGCACGACGGGAGCAAAATCTAAGATAACATCCGCTGATGGCATACTGTGTCACCTCGCATTTTATTTTTCAATATAATGACTAAAGCTACCAATCACGATTTGTGGGAAAGCTTCACGAATCTCCTTTAAGAAGGTTTTCACTCCACATAGTTTTCCTTTAGCTTTCGGCATAATTTCTAAGAAGGAATCTGGGTCAATATTGAGATTGCGAATCTGGATCATGTCAATTTTCGTTTCAGCCAAAAATTCTTTCCAGGCAAAGATTTCTTCTTCACGGTCGTTTAAACCTGGGAAAAACAACATATTTAAGGACACATAAACCCCTGCGGCTTTAGCATATGCAATTGATTCTTTTACCTGAGCAAGTTCATAGCTGCCCCGATAATACGCTTGATAACTATCCGTTCTTGCGCTGATGATACTCACACGCATGGTATCGAGTCCTGCATCCACGATCTTTTTGATACCTTCCGTATAACCAGCATTGGTGTTGATGTTAATTTGTCCGAGTTTCGTCTTTGCCCGGATGATTTTCATTCCTTCGGCAATGTTGACTGCGGCAAGTGATGGTTCCCCTTCACACCCTTGACCAAAACTAATGATTGCTTCTGGCGCATTTTCTAAATGATAGATACCAACTTCGGCGATTTCGGCTGGGGTTGGCGTAAAATCGATACGATTCTGCGGCGATGGGCAACATTCTGACGGTTGCAAGGAAATACAGCCAAAGCAATTTGCATTGCAGGTTGGCGAAGTTGGAATGCCCGCTTCCCAGCGACGATAAAATAAATTTTGTGCCGTACAACAATGCCATTTTAGTGAACAGTTACCGACCTGCTCCACAATCCGATTGTTTGGTAAGTCTTTTTTCGTGCAACTTACCAGCTTTTTTAAGCTATGGGTATTATAATGCAGTGGCTGCCATTTATCATTTTCATCGCTATAAATAGCGGTTACATAAAGTTCATCTTTGTATAGCACTACGGCTGTATAGCCATAGAGCGGTAACATTGCCTCCCCTTCCACTTTCATGAACGCTGGCATATGGGTTCGCGTATAGCCCGCTGGTAAAATTGCCGCAACGGCTCTCCCAGTGATCGGTCCGATTTGTTTACCTTGGCGCCCCATTGCGAGCCGTCCTGGTAAGCACATCAAATCTGCACCTTCTGGTAATGGGATCAAGTCTTCTGGTTTTAACAAGACAGTTTGATCGCCAATTCGTGCTACTGCTTCACAGCCTGGCTGATCAAATATTTCACCATTTTCATCCGCGTATACTGCTGTAATCATAAGGATCACCTCTTTCCTATTTCTTTTTGATGTTATATCCGTTCATCGCTTTATCAATGCCTTGTTTAACAATGTATTCTATCGCTGGAATCAACTCAACGATAAGTTGATCGATGGCTGTCTGATCTTCGGCAGGAAATTTTGCGAGCACATGATCGACAACCGCCCAACCTGGCAAGGGTCTACCAATCCCGATGCGAACACGGGGAAATTCCTCTTTGCCTAGATTGACGAGCAAAGATTCTACGCCACGGTGACCGCCAGAACTCCCACGCTTTTTTAATTTCACATTGCCGACAGCAATATCCATATCATCATAGATAGCGATTACATCTTCTACCTTTAATTTATACCACCGTAAAATCGCCCCAACTGCATTGCCACTTAAGTTCATAAAGGTTTGCGGCTTTACTAAGAGTACTGGCTCACCGCCAATTTTACCTTCCGCAATCTGGGCATCGAATTTACTTTTCCAATTGTGGATTCCTAAATGCTCCGCCAAAGCGTCCACCATCATAAAACCTACATTATGACGCGTTTTACTATATTCCTGCCCCGGGTTACCAAGGCCAACGATTACTTTCACCGACAAGATTCCTCCCCCATTAAAACAAAGGACGCGATAAATCGCGCCCTTCAGCTTATAGATATACTATGGACAGACAGACCGCGGGTCGGCGATAAGCACTCACCTGCGTCGTTACAGCAAGGTGCTGTTCGTCGACGTACGAAAGTACGACTCCTTCACAACACCTTACTGTTCCTAGCATCTGAGCACTTCTCACCAACCGGCAGTCTATCTTCATACTAGTTTATAATTGGACCGGATTTAGATATTTTCTAAATCATCGACACAAATATTTTATTTTTTGGACAGTCTGCTAGTATGATCAATTTAAAATTTTCTATCAAATAACTTACTAATAGAATTGTTTGTATAAACCCGTATAATTCCTTCACCAAAGATTCTTGCAACGGATAAAGATTTTATTTTTTCACATTCTTTATCTGGTGTCAACGGAATGCTATTGGTGATAATTAATTCCTTGATGTTGGAGTTTTTGATACGATCCACAGCTGGATCACTAAGGATAGCATGTGTACAACAAGCGTAAACTTCTTTTGCGCCCATTTTACCTAATGCTTTTGCTCCTTCTACTAAAGAACCGGCAGTATCAACAATATCGTCAATGATTACCGCTGTTTTGCCTTCAACCGAACCGATTAAGTTCATTACTTCAGCAACACCTGGCATCGGGCGACGTTTTTCAATGATAGCGATTGGTGCTTGTAATCGATCTGCTAATTGTCTAGCGCGAGTCACCCCACCTAAATCTGGCGAAACAACAACAATATCTTGTAATTGTTTTTCTGTAATATATTCAGCTAGGATAGGTACGCCAACCAAATGATCCAAAGGAATGTCGAAGAAACCTTGAATTTGTGCAGCATGTAAGTCCATAGTCATAACGCGAGTTACCCCAGCAGTTGTCAATAAATCTGCAACTAATTTTGCTGAAATAGGCTCACGACCACGAGTTTTACGATCTTGACGCGCGTATGCATAGTAAGGAATTACTGCTGTAATATTCTTAGCAGATGCACGTTTACAGGCATCGACCATAATTAAAAGTTCCATCATACTATCGTTTACTGGTTGACAAGTAGGTTGGATAAGAAATACATCTTTACCACGTACGCTCTCATCGATCATGACTTGTGTTTCACCATTATTGAAGTGTCCAACATAAGCACTGCTTAGATCAATTCCAATATACGCTGCAATCTCTTTCGCTAATTCTGGATTCGCATTACCTGTGAAAATACATAAATTTTTTGTGTCAATCGCTGTCATTTTTTTTAATAGCCTCCAACATCATACTATTTATTTTTAAATTTTTAAAAAGAAAATTTTATTTGCGTTTGTCATGCCAACCTTCAATATTGGTTTGGCGCGCTCTACCGATCCCCAGCGCTGCTGGTGGAACATCCTTGGTAATGGTTGAACCAGCACCCACATAAGCACCTTTACCAATCGTAACTGGTGAAACCAAGTTAGAATTGCAACCAACAAAAGCATCATCTTCAATGGTACTACGGAATTTGCGTTTACCGTCATAATTTACTGTAATCGTACCACACCCCATGTTAACACCAGAGCCGATATCGGTATCCCCGATATAACTTAAATGTGGTAATTTTGAACCTTCACCTATAGTGGAATTTTTCACTTCGACGAAGTTGCCAATTTTCACGCCTTTCGCAATTTTTGTCGCTGGACGTAAGTGCACATATGGCCCCATGATTACATCATCCGCAATTTCACACTCATGCGCATAAGAGAAATGAGCCGTAACATTGTCGCCGATTGTTGTATCCGTAAACCTACTATTAGGACCGATTTCACAACTTTCACCAATAGCAGTATTCCCTTCAAGCCAAGTAAACGGGTAGATAATCGTATCTTTACCAACCGTGACTTGCATGTCAATAAAAGTGCTAGCTGGATCCATAATCGTTACACCATTATCCATCAACTCTATCGTCTTGCGACGACGTAAAATATGTTCCGCACCCGCAAGCTGTACCCGCGAATTAATTCCCAAAGTTTGTTCATAATCATCAGCAACCACTGCCCAAACTTTTTCATTTTCTTTGCCTAGAATTTCTAAAACATCCGTTAAATAGTATTCCCCTTGCGCGTTATTACAATTTAATTTTGCTAAAGATTCAAATAGTGCCGCACGTTCAAAGCAATAAATACCAGAATTTACTTCATCGACGAGAAGTTCTTCAGCGCTAGCATCTTTTTGTTCGACGATTTTACGAACCGTTCCACTTACCGTTCTAATGATCCGACCATAGCCTGTCGCATTAGGCATTTTCGCCGTTAAAACAGTTGCTTTTGCCCCTGCTTGTTTATGTTCATTATATAATTTTGCTAGTAACTCACCTTGTAGCAGCGGAGTGTCACCGCAAAGCACCATAACTGTACCATCAAACTCTTTCAATAGCTGATCAGCTTGCATTACCGCATGTCCAGTGCCTAATTGTTCCTCTTGCACCACAAATTCTGCTTGTGAGCCAATTGCCTCTTTTACAGTTTGCCCACCAAACCCAACAACAACAACATTTTTTTCTGAACCAGCTTCATTTGCTGCATCCAGAACATGTTGTAACATCGGTTTACCACCAACACGATGCAAAACTTTCGGCAATGCCGATTTCATGCGAGTGCCTTTACCTGCGGCCAAAACGACAGTTAACAGCCCTGCCATAGTTATCCCTCCAATTCTAAAGTACCCTATCAATCTTTTGCTATAAAATAAGAATGACTCCATGCTAGGTAATATCCCAAACAGCTAGAGTCATTTTTTGAAAAATATAAACAACACTATTTCTTCGACATACTATAAGAAATTCCTGCTTAGAAGCCAGTAAAATTATAACGTATTGTAATATCATAAATAGTATCAATAAGGCAATACATCTTTCTATTGTAAAAATTATTCTTATGATTTGCAACCCTTTATTCTATAAATTTCGATAAAATTTTCACAAAAATAAAAAAAGCACTACTTTTCGCAGTACTTTTGACTAATAATTGTTATTTAACCAAATATTGTTCTACTAAAATGACATCACTTAGTTTATCTACATCCATACCAATTTCTGGATAGTCAGAGATGATGACAACCCCTTGCATTGCTAAAATTTTTGAAACTCGCTCTTTTGCTGCCTTTACTGATAAATAACCAAAAACAAATTTCAGCAGTGTTATCCAGCCTAACAAAGAGGCCAATCGCCATGGTTTTTTCCGATTCGCAATAATTTGTTTCGCAATACGCATACAATGAGGAATAATCTCAGGCTTCACCAAAAAGATATTGCCCCCAGTAAATGTGCCATCAGATAATTTCACGTAGGTTCGCTTGCCCTGCGGGAACTTTACTTCACATACACTCTTTTCGATAATCGGATAATAAAAATCCCCCTCCTCCGCTTGACATTGCATTAAAAAATCATCAATTGCTGCAGCTGTGATAAAGGGAACATCTACTGTAACAATCAATGTTTTTTCCAAGGAGTCCAAGGCTGCTATTCCGTTTACCACTGTATCGAGAATCGTTTCACCACTTTGCACGAGTTTCACATTTTCTGGCAAATCAACCTCCGCTAGCATTTTCATTGGGCCCGCTATAATGATTTTGTCTATCTTTTCACTTTGCAGCAACGCTTTTAAGACAAAATAAAGCATAGGTTTGCCCCCAATGTCGATGAAAGCTTCATACGTTCGTACATGATCTGCACTCAAATTTTTGCTTACACCACCTGCTAATACAATAGCATTATACATTGTAGGCCTCCTATGCCAGTGACAAAAGATTATTTTTGATTTTTATCAAGATTTTCCATACTAATCAATAAGGTTTGTTCTGATTTTTCCATATGATCTTCCGCTGCTTTTTGCGCAAGTTCTACATTGCCTTGGGCAATCGCCTCAACGATACGAATGTGTTCTTCTAATGTCTCTTTTAAACGCCCTGGATAAGACATCGACGTAGAACGGAACCGCGTTAATTGTTCACGTAAATTATAAATAATACCAACCAAACGCGCATTACGGCTAGCCTGGTATAAAATATCATGGAACTCCATATCGGTTTCAACGATTTTGTCCATATCATTTTGCTCTATGTATTCACCGATCAAAACAAGCAACCGTTCTAATCGTTCCAATTCTTCGTCAGTAATACGCTCTGCTGCCAGACCGCTTGCTAAAGAATCCAATGTTGTCCGAATTTCAAAAACTTCATTGACATCACGGATTGAAAGGTTTGCTACATAAGTACCACGACGTGGCATCATAATGACATACCCCTCTAATTCTAGTTTACGAATTGCTTCACGGACAGGAGTGCGGCTTACGCCTAGTTCCTCTGCCAGCTGTATCTCCATTAGACGCTCACCAGGTTTTAGCACCCCACCTCTAATGGCTTCACGTAATGTTTCGCAAACAACTTCACGTAAGGGTTGATAACTATCTAATTTTATTGGTGCTAATCTTCGTTGCATAATTCTCCCCTCAATCTCCACAAACTGTTTTCGTCAGAATCACTTGCGTGTTGCTCAAGTCTTCTAATTTTTTTACGATATACTTCGCTTTTTCTTCATCCGGTGTAAGGCCAAATACCGTAGGCCCACTTCCCGACATTAAGCTTGCCATCGCACCATGCTGTAACATCAATTTCTTAATCATAGCAATTCCAGCA
>JARBTT010000181.1 GCA_029240055.1 Anaerosinus sp. | reverse complement strand
TCTGTCATTACTTTATGAGCTGCATCACGTGCACTAATGATAGTTCCAGTAATTAGTACGCTGTCACCAGCTTTTAAAGTACGGGATACTTCTTCCGTTAAAGGTGTTGTAATACGAATTTTTTCAGCCATTTTTACATTCCCCTCCTATAAGATAACTTCTGCATGACGCATTGCATGACAGCAAATATTTACAGATACCGGTAAACCAGCAATATGAGTTGCAAACCATTCAACATTAACAGCAAGAGCTGTAGTAGTACCGCCAAGTTGTGGACCAATACCAGTTTTGTTGATTAATTCAAGCAATTCAGCTTCTAATTTTTGATATTCAGGATGCTCGTTGCGCACACTGATAGGACGTGCTAAAGCTTTTTTAGATAAAAGCGCAGATTTTTCCATCGTGCCACCAATACCTACACCTACTACCATTGGAGGACATGGATTAGGGCCAGCATGTTGAATGATGTCAAGAACCGCCGCTTTCACGCCTTCAACACCATCAGCTGGTACTAGCATTTTAACGCCTGATTTATTTTCACTACCAAACCCTTTAGGTGCAATGGTAATTTTCACTTTGTCACCATCTACAATACTTGTATGTAGTATTGCAGGAGTATTGTTTGTCGTATTTTTACGATTGAATAGTGGTTCACCAACTACAGATTTACGAAGATAACCTTCTGTATATCCTGCAGCAACACCAGCGTTAACAGCATCAACTAAATTACCGCCTTCAAAATGAACATCTTGTCCAATTTCCATAAAAATAACTGCCATACCAGTATCTTGACAGATTGGTCTATCTTCGGCTTTTGCAATTTCTGCATTTTTGATAATTTGATCAAGAACATCTCTACCTACTGGAGATTCCTCAGTCTCTCTACCTTTTTTTAAAGCCTCATAAACATCTTCTGGCAAATAGTAAGCAGCATCTTTACACATCTGAGTGATGGCTTCAGTAACTTTTTTTACTTGAATTGTACGCAATGTAAACCCTCCCAAAATATAATATATAACACACTCATAGGCATCATAATAGCACATTTAATACGCCTTTTCAACAAAATTCTCAGCCCAGATGAGATTCCTTGAGAAGGAGTTAAAATGCGATTTCATTGAATGATCCTATGAGAAGTATCCAAATATATAATCACAATAACTCTTAATTATTGTATGATAACCATTTATCATTTTTCTGTTTATAATTAGTATTATTAATAAGTATTTGCTAGCTATAATGAACTTTCCTGCTATATTACAGATATTTTTTAAATATTTTCATATTTATATCATAATTCTATTAATTTCGTGAATATTTCTTGTTTATTAATAGTAAGTCTCAAACAAGTTGGTGCTGTAACATGATAAGGTCTTGCGACACTGCCAGGATTAATAACGCATAAATCCTCATAACGAGATATTTCACTGATGTGTGTATGACCATAGATAACAATATCGACCCCATACTGCTTGGCATTCCAAATCAAATCATCCGTACCACATTTCACACTGGACTGATGCCCATGTGTAAGCCAGATTTTCTTTCCTTCCACAGTAAGGAATTCGTCGACCTTACTTTTTGTAGCCAATCCATCACAATTACCTGCAACAGCATAAACTTTTTTGCCAGTATACTCTGCTAATATAGCAGCATCCGTGCAAAAATCGCCTGCGTGTAGCCAGAAATCAACTTCACCGATTACATCTACTGCTTTTTTAATTGCTACCCCATCTCCATGACTATCACTCATTACGCCTATTATCATTTTAAATATTCCGCCAATTTTTCTGCCATCACTCTTAAAGCAGCGCCTCGATGGCTAATTTGATTTTTTTCCTCAACCGTAATTTCTGCCATTGATTTTTTTAATTCTTCTATGTAAAACAATGGATCGTAGCCAAAGCCACCATTACCACGTTCTTTTTCTAAAATGATTCCTTCACAACTTCCATTACAAAGGATATTTTCACCATTCATATCCACAAAAGCCAACACACACCGAAAACGAGCTTTACTACCGATTGCCTTGACTTTCTGAAGCTCTTTGATTAATTTGGAATTATTATTGGCATCCGTTGCGTCTTCACCTGCATAGCGAGCAGAATATACCCCAGGCTCACCATTCAGCGCATCCACTTCTAGCCCTGAATCATCGGCTAAACAAGCTTTTCCCGTTAAGTTAGAATAAAAATGCGCTTTAATAAGAGCATTTTCTTCAAAGGTTTTGCCATCTTCGACTGCATCAGGAATTTCTTCAAATTCAGAAAGTGAAATAACTTTTACCCCGATATTCTGAAAAGCCGCTTGGATTTCTTTTATTTTACCTTTATTTTTACTCGCAATCACAAGTTCCTTCATGGCTCACGACCAACTTTCCAGACCAATTTATTACCCAAAATATCTTTTTGATAATCAATCAATTCAGAAATACCATTACTTGCTTTTTCAAGTAAAACATCTAGCTCTTCTCTACTAAATGGCCTTTCTTCTCCAGTTCCTTGTACTTCAACAAATTTTCCATTGCCAGTCATGACCACATTCATATCTACAACTGCTTTGGAATCTTCTTCATAACATAAATCCACGACTGGTGTACCATCTTCCAGGATTCCTACACTAACGGCCGCTAGAAAATCTTTGATTGGAAATGGTCTTTCAGGATTATAAATGGTATCTAGCGCTTCTACCAAAGCAATAAATGCCCCAGTAATTGACGCTGTCCGTGTTCCACCATCTGCTTGGATAACATCACAATCAATCATAATCGTTTTTTCACCAAGTGCTTTTAAATCAATTACACTACGAAGAGATCGTCCAATCAAACGTTGAATTTCATGCGTACGTCCTGTTACCCTGCCACGCATTGATTCGCGTGGATTACGTGTTTGGGTAGAACTAGGCAGTAGTGAATATTCCGCTGTGATCCAACCTTCTCCACTTCCCTTTAAAAACCCTGGTACTCTTTCTTCAATCGTTGCCGCACAAATTACTTTTGTATTGCCAAATTCTATTAAAACTGATCCTGCGGGATGCTTCAAATAGTGCCTTGTGATTTTCACTTTCCGCATTTGATCAACACTATCACGTCCATCTATTCTAACCATAAGGGCCTCCTAAAATATACTTGTACTTCTTATTATTTTATAACTACTTTGGCAAAGTAGCAATATGAAAAAGCGATAAATAATGACTCTATTCATGACGCATTGCATAATGAAAGAGGATAGCATATAGTCTATCCTCTTTTTATCTGCTTTAGCCTTATGATTTCGCTTGATACTGGGAAAAATTTTTAATGATAACGATTGGTGTTTTTTGCGAAGCGTTACCAAATGGATTATCAATTAATAAATGAGCGATTTTTTCGCCATCCGTACCTTCGGTAACACCAACGATACGAGACCGCTTTAAATCATTAACATCGGCAATCACTGCGCCAAAGCAACCCAAACGTTCTTTTAACTGTTTGACAACCTCAAACGGTTTATCTGGACCATAAACAATATGTTTATCAAATGGGGGCATCGTACCAGTGACATCATCGATCAACGCTGTTTGCTCTCCGCCCAATTTATAAAACACGCCACTTTTGCCAAATACTTTGGCAATCATACCAACAATAAATGCAAAAAACACACGCCATTTTCCTTCCACATCCATTAACGCTTGCATACCATAAGGGCTAGCTAAGCTTCCGGCCTCAGGAATAAACCGGCATAAAACACGCGCTAAGAAACAAAGTTCTAACTCCTCTGGTCTAACGATTTGTCCTTGCGTAATTGCTACGACACTCTCAGCGACGGAGATTACGTCGTTTGGACCAATTTTATCTTTTGCATACTTTTCCATTATATCTACAATGTCATCTTTATCCGTTAAAATACGGGTTGGCACTGGTATGATTTCAATTTCAGACATTTTACTCTCTCCCTTAATCAGCCAAAGTTACATTTGCAACACTAGCAACTTCACTAGCTTTCATTTCTATACGCGCTTTTTCTATATGCCAATCAGCACGTGTCACTTGTTGATAAACAATATCAATCGGCATATCGACCATCTGGGCAAGCGTAGACTTAATATCACTATTTTTCCGTGCAGTTAACTTAACGGTCACGACTAAGTTAACTCTTCGGTTTCTTTCAATAATTAATGCTTCGAAATAATCATCCTCACGCCGTGCTGTTTCCAGCTCCACTTTCGAAAACACTTGTACACCATCAAATTGCTCATATGGTAGGAGATGGCGTGTATAACAATCCATAATCGTTCCTAATTGCTCTCCCTTATTCACCATAGCAACTTGACAATTTAGCGTAATACTATCCTCTTGGATCTCTACTAATTCAAACGGCGTTCTCTCCGCTACTTTCAATTCAAAATGAGCATTCCCTTTATTTACAATATATGCCCAGCAAACAATAATAATAAGTATAACCAAGCCTATAAGGCCGTATAAAATTCCCACGACTACGCCTCCATTAATCATTACATAAACTCAAATTTATTTCAGTAAATTTGACAATTGTTATTATTATATCAAAAAAACGAATAAACTACTATAAATTAGCAATAATCTTCTAAATTTATTAGTTTAAACTCCGCCTTATTTGTACTCAAGACTAAATTGGTCATCTTGCGTGCTTGTTCAAGATTCGCTGAAAAACACAATTTTAAGGAACCAGTATGCTGGTTTGTGTTCAATTGACTAGCTCTCTTTAATGAAGCAATTGCATCATTTGCCGTTGCACTCGCTGGATTAATAAGTTTCACGTGACTGCCAATAACGTTTTGAATCACCCGATCAATCAAAGGATAATGAGTACATCCTAAAATTAAAGAATCAATATCAATTTCGCTAAAAAACATCAAGTATTTCTTGGCTAAAAGCTCCATTTCACGCCCGGCAATTGTCCCACTCTCGATCAACGGCACAAAATCTGGACAAGCCTTTGCATACACTTTGACCATTTGATCAAAGTGCGCTGCGGCCTTACTATGCATTTGATTGTTAACCGTTCCTTTTGTAGCAATGACACCAATTTTTTTATTATGACTTCCTTTAATTGCTTCACGAACACCACTGTTCATCGCCGTAACTAAATAGGGATAGTTTTCTTTTGCCTCGTGAAAGCCATATGTCGTCATCGTATTACAGGCAAACACTGCCATTTTCACTTTTTGCTTTGCAAAAAAATGTAATATCTGATGCATAAATTTTAAAATTTCAACTGGATCACGCGATCCATATGGAACACGTGCTGTATCCCCTACATAAATAATATTTTCATTCGGTAACAGACGTCTCACTTCTCTAACCACAGTAAGACCACC
>JARBTT010000180.1 GCA_029240055.1 Anaerosinus sp. | reverse complement strand
TGTTTGTGCCACACTCCCCCAAACAACGGCGCCAAGAATACCTCCCATGTCCATTGCACACAAAAATGTAGCATTAGCCGCACCTCGCCTTTCAACCGGCGCAAGTGATATAACTAATGCATTTAGTGCAGGCTGAACTGCACCGTAACCTAGACCATAAATTACAGCTGCAACCAAAAACATAGGAAAGGATGTAGCTATAAACAATAAATGTAAGGAAATTGCTAATAAAACCATAGCCCCAACAACCACTTTTTCCATTCCATATCGGTCAACTATTCTGCCTATCACTAGTCGTGTAATAATCATTGCTAAAGCCATGATTATAAAAAACACACTGCTATCTGTCACCCCTTTATATTTTGCATAAGCGGGCAAAAAAATCATTATGGTAGAATAGGTCATAACTATGATAAAAAAAAGAAAAGATGGCCATAACACGCTTCTCTCTATAACTACTTTTTTGTTTTTCCCTACCGTATTTTCCGTTGACTTATCAGTAATTACAATTTTTATATCTTCTTTACATTGATAATGATAATTTTTTAAAAAACCAACAAGTAATGCTAATACAATAAAACAAGCTGAAAAACTAAACAGCACCATATCACTATAGTGTTCCATAATGTATAATCCTAAGCCAGGACCGATAACCATCGCAATCGATATTGAAATCCCAAAAAAGCCCATACCATCCATTCTGCGAGCAGCTGGAATTATATCAGAAGCTATAGTGCTGGTTGATGTCGTTGTTGCGCTCCATCCAATCCCATGTATAGCTCTCAACATTAACAGCATGATGACTGAATATGCTGCTGCAATGTAAGAAATGTTTACCAAGAATAATATGATAAGACCAGCAAACATTATAGGGCTTCTCCCCTTTTGATCTAGTAGACTACCTACCCGCAAACGAGAGATAAAACCTGTTAAAGAATAAATACCAACTATTAACCCTGCCATTATCTCATTTCCGCCTATATTTAAGATATGTAATGGCAAAGTTGACATTAACATAAAATTCCCAACGTAGACAAAAAAATTCACTAAAATTATTAAAACAAACGATGTTGTCCATAATTTTTTCTGAGCGACTACTTCATTTTCCATTAATCTCTCCTCCTTTAATATTTATTGTTTGCCCCCTGTATCCACCAATAATCACCAGAAAGATTATTAGACTAACAAAAGACACAATACAACTTACCTGCTTAGCAGGTATAAAACAAGTCAAAATGATAATAAAATTACTGAACCTCTTCACTGTATCGTCTGTCGTCCATATGGCATATTCTTAATGAATAAGAAGGGGGTAATTAAAAAGCCCCCTTCCCTCATGACTACAAGTAGTTTGGTTTCATAATTGTATCAAATTTTATTTTTTTGCATATAGTTTTTTATAGCTTCATGTAAAGCATCCGCCGCTAAATTAGAGCAATGCATCTTAATAGGCGGTAACCCGTCCAATGCTTCTGCTACTTCTTCATTAGAAATTTTTTGAGCTTCGGCCAACGTTTTTCCCTTAACCATTTCAGTTACCATACTACTGGTAGCTATAGCAGCTCCACAGCCGAAAGTCTTAAACTTAGCATCTTGAATAATGCCATCTTCTACCTTCAAATAAAACCTCATAATATCTCCACATTGGGGATTGCCAACTTCTCCGACCCCATCGGCAGCTTCAATCTCACCAACGTTGCGAGGATTAGAAAAGTGATCCATTACTTTATTAGAATACAACATAGTTTCTCCTTTCATTTAGCATAACTGTAGCAGTTGCATGGACTGGATTCGCTGATTTTATTAAAAGCACTCAACGGTGACATGCTACGTAATCGTCCAACAATTTCCGGTAGCACTTTCAAACAATAATTTATATCCTCTTCCGTATTAGCACGGCCTAATGTAATTCTTAATGACCCCTGAGCTACTTCATGGCTTAAACCCATGGCTAAAAGAACATGCGATGGATCAAGCGACCCAGATGCACAGGCTGAACCAGTAGATGCAGCGATCCCTTTAATATCAAGATTTAACAGCAATGATTCACCTTCAACATATGAGAAACAAAAATTAATATTTCCAGGTAAACGCATCTCAGGATGTCCATTTAGCTTAATATCAGAAATTTTCTCTTGAATACCTTTAATCAATTTATCTCTCAAAGCCTGAACGTGAGCAATTTTCTTTTCCATATCTCTTTGGGCTATTTCAGCCGCTTTTCCCACCCCAACTATACCGGGAACATTTTCTGTCCCCGCACGCATTTTTCTTTCTTGTGCCCCTCCATGGTGTAAAGCATCGATTCTAACGCAACGACGGATATATAATGCTCCTATGCCCTTTGGTCCATGAAATTTATGTCCGGACAATGTCAATAAATCTATATTGTACTCATTCACATCAATAGGATAATTTCCAACTGCCGGAACTGCATCCGTATGGAAATATATATTACTTTGATGAGCTAACTGTCCAATTTCCTTTATGGGTTGAAGAGTACCAACTTCATTATTGGCAAACATCACACTTATCAAAATAGTTCTATCAGTAATTGCATTTTTTACATCTTCAACTCTAACTCTAGCGTATTGATCGACAGGTAAATAAGTAATATCAAACCCCTGTTTTTCCAAATACTCACAAGTATGCAATATAGCATGATGCTCAATAGTGGTAGTAATGATATGATTACCTTTTTTCCGATTGGCGCTGGCAATCCCCTTGATAGCCCAGTTATCGGCCTCAGTGCCACCATCAGTAAAAAATATTTCATTAGTATTGGCACCGATCAAACCAGCTACTTGTGCTCTAGCTTTTTCAACCGCTTTGGCTACATCCCGTCCAAAACTGTGAATACTTGACGGATTACCGAATTTATCCGTCATATATTCCAACATTAACTTAGCAACTTCACCGTCAACAGGTGTTGTCGCAGAATGATCAAAATAAATCTTTCGCAAAGCTAATCATCTCCTTGTAATTTTTGTCCGACATAAATCCACGCGAACATTGAATTTAATGCTCCGAACTATCTCATATCTTACTTTTTCATTTATCAGAACGATCACAACATTTAAATTTCTCCCTTCTCCTAGTATTTCGATAGGTTTTGTTGGGATTACTATGTTATAATTGTAGCAAAAGTACTTAAATATGTATAATACTAATAACATCTTTACTTTTATATGATAAAAGTATGATAAATAAAAGGGGCGCTGGTTTTATGGATATCAGAAAACTTCAATACTTCTTAGCAGTTGCTGAAGAGGGGCAAATAACCAAAGCCGCCAATCGTTTGCATATGGCTCAACCACCACTCAGCCAGCAGCTTAAGCTGCTTGAAGCCGAACTAGGAGTCAAGTTAATAGAACGAAACACCCGCCACAGCATTAGGTTGACTGATGCCGGACAGGCATTACGTAACCGAGCAGAACAAATACTAGCATTGGTCGATGAAACTGTAACAGAGCTAAAAGATTCCACTAAAATGATGCAAGAAACATTATCTGTTGGAATTTCATCAACTTGGGATAACCCTTTTTTACCCGATCGAATTTGCAGCTTCCGCAAACATTATCCGAAAATCAACTTTCAACTCTGCGGGGGCCAATCAGATAAAATCGAGGAGCTTTTGATCAACGGGGAGGTAGAAATTGCCATATCACAATTTCCTTCTAATTTAAACTTATATACTACAATACGTTTGTTTGACGAAGCATTTGTAGCGGCCCTTTGTCCCGACCTGAAAGATATCGTTCCAACAAGCTGCATACGATTAGCAGAACTTGCTGACAAGCCTCTAATCATACACCGTAAACATAAAACGATCTTAGAATATTACCAACAAATCGGTTTAGAGCCAAATATTCGTTGCCAACATAGCGACATTCGCTCCATGTTGGCATGGGCAAATGCCGGCTTTGGCATAGCTATCATACCAAAATCTACGACAGGCCTTATACTCGATAATAGTCTTATATTTAAGGAAATTATCGAACCATCTATAAGAACTACGCCTACCGCTCTTATTTGGATGCGAGATCATACTCTATCAACATCGGCACGACATTTTATAGACATGTTTAGCAAAGCTCCTTAAGTTTACTAATTACACTTCAATAGTTCAATTAAATATATTTATCAATAAAATAAACCTATTAAATGCTTAACCAAAAAAGGTATGCTACTTTAACAAAATGCTAAAGTAGCATACCTTTTTTACCATTTATTTTTATATACTATAGATGAAATTCATCTATAGTATATCTTTTCAAGTCTAGCACTATAATTAAATCTTATTTTTAGTAAAATAGCATAAGACTAAGTCTGAGAAAAAATTTTCGAAACTACCTTACCAATGTTACGTTGTTTTTAACTTTTAAATATGAATTTAAATTATATTTAATACCTTTTTCGATTTCATCAAGAGCGGCGTATCTTTTTCGATATAAGTTTCGTTTCTGTGATTTAACTTCTTCTATACTTTTACGTACTTCGATAACAGGCAGTTCAAAAAATCTATGATCTTCACATAAACTTCCACCTGTTTCTTGCCAGAATTCATCTAATAATGTTTTTAATTTTTTATCCAAACGCACATGCGTATTAGTGAAAAAACCTTCATTAGAAACCGCATAAATTTTACTTATCCCTAGAGTGCAAGCAACTGTTCTCAATGCATACAAAATTAAATTTTTAGGTCTATAGGCAAAAAAATGCTTCGTTAGATCATGAATAATGTTTGCTCCACCTAGTATGCCTTGTAATGCCCCTATCCACAGCGTCCTTTCTTTATCTTCAGATTGATCAAGCCAAAACGTAATATGGTAAATGCGCTCTTTCCCCAAAGTAAGCTCAATACTCATAAGACCTTCTTTTCTATCAACATACTTAAAATTCAAGTTGATACAAAGTTTATCATCACCATATGCTTCTTCCCATAATAAAAGAGCACCATCATTATAAATATCATTCAAACACTCTTGGCGAAAATATGTAGATGAACAAATAAAATGCTGCTTGATGAATGCCAATCTTTCATCAAGCGTAGACTGATGATAAAAAACATGGCGCGTTAGTTGTTCAAAGATAATCGGATTGTTTTCTTCGATATCCACTAATGTAGGATTTTCCGAGAAAAAATCCAGCAATTCATTCACCTGTTTTTTATGAATCTTCGCACGAACAATAAAAACCAGCAGTCTTTGCAACCCAAAATCACTAGTATCTCTATGGCAATAAATTCTTTTTCCTAAACTAATACATTCTTTCATACGGCACTACTCCATCTATAAAAACCATATAAACGATGATTTCTATCTTGAAAATTTTACACATTTTTATATTAT
>JARBTT010000179.1 GCA_029240055.1 Anaerosinus sp. | reverse complement strand
GTTTTGGTTGTTGCAAGCATCAACATAACTGAAAAAGACATAATTACCATTCTGAGTGCAGATATTAATGATATTTCAACGGAACTGCCACATAATAATTGAATTCCATATAGAATTAATGAAAATACCCCTAACATAACAACTGCTTTTCCTATTTTATTTGTCTTACCTGAACTTATCATGACAATCAATTCACTCATTAATAATCCAAATAATACATTACTATCATTAATTAAAATCGAACACAGAGAAATAATCAAAGCTAATATTATTTTCGTCAAAGCTGCAAAATTAAACATGCGCATGATTCCTCTCTTTTAGTTTTTTATAAATCTCCCTTGGGGTTAAACATATACCCAAATTATATTCTTTGCCAACATGCACAGCCTCTGGCAATTCCAATCCGAGGCTTACTGTAAGTTCTTCATTAGAGAATAACTCTAATGGCGTACCATGGAATTTTAGTAATCCTTTTTCTAATACCACTACTTTGTGTGCATGTTCTGCAATGATATCCATATCATGCGTCACTAAGATAATCGTCATGCCTTCTAGATTAAACTTTCGCATAAGCCTCAATAGAATTGTGCGTTCACGACAATCTTGCCCTGTAGTTGGTTCATCAAGAATCAAAATTTTAGGTTTTATAGCAAGTGCCGAAGCGATAGCTAATCGTTGTTTTAAGCCACGCGATAACATTTGTGGAGAATGCTGCTCTAGACCAGTAAGACCTGTAGCATCTAATGCTTTTTTTACACTTGCATCAATCTCTTTTTTACTAAAACCCAATTGTTTCGGCGCGTAGGCAACTTCCTTAAATACAGAATTAGCAAATAACTGACGATCTGGATTTTGGAATACATAGCCAATATATTTTGCCATATCTGCGGGAATCGCCTTTGTTATATCATTACCATCTAACTGCATAAACCCACTATCAACATTCATAATCCCCATAATAATCCGCGTTAACGTTGTCTTTCCACTACCATTACGCCCTGCAATCGCAACAATTTCTCCTTCATGAATTTCTACAGTGATACAATCAAGCACTTTATCTCTTTTATTATAACTATAATTAATATCTTTTAAATTTAACATTTCTTATCACCTAGTTCTAAATAAATTTTCGATTTAAGAGGTATTGCCTCAGCATATACTTTCGAATGATACATAAAACTTAAACATTCATCCATAGTTCCCGCATATTTAAGCTCTCCATTATCTAATACAATCAATTGCGTAACGCAATCACTAATATATTTTAAATCATGCTCAGCTACAATAATTGTTTTATGATATTTAGTATTTAACTCTTTTAGCAAGCTATAAATTTCAATTGCACCTTCTGGATCAATTGCCGCAATGGGTTCATCCAAGACCAAAATAGGTGAATCTACCACCAATACTGTAGCAATTGCTAATCGTTGTTTTTGTCCGCCAGATAGCGATGTAATTAAGCGATCTTCTAAGCCGTTAAGTCCAACCATTTCTAACACCTGACTTCGTTTTTTTAGAATTTCATTTGGTTCTAAACCTAGATTTTCTAAAGAGAAGGCTATTTCATCACCAACAGTTTCTGTTACCAACTGTCCCTCATAATCGGCCATTACCATCCCTACTTGATGATTTAACTCTGCCAATTCTGTATGCATAATATCTATATCATTCACAATTAATTTACTATTTTTTACACCACCAAAATAATTTGTCCTTGCACCAGCAATAGTCAAAAGCAAGGTTGTTTTTCCTGAACCATTTACTCCTGTTACAACGGTAAAAGAACCTTTATCTATCGTAAGATTCATATGATTCAAGGTATATTTATTTTTTACACCATGGTTTACATTAAAAATCTTATTTGCTGGTTTATAAAGAATTTGCCCCACTATCATACCTAATACCGCCATAATCCCCACGGTTGGTAGCATTGCATATAAATAAACATTGATTGGTAAATTAATGATAACTTTCGTAACTGTAACAAAGATACCACCACTTATGATTGTTGTAATAAATGCCATAAATGCAGGTTCAACGTTTACGTTGGCTATTTTAAAATTAAAAAAACGCTTATTTGCCATATAAGCACATAGATATCCAGCAATCGGCTCACTAATCAAATTTGCATATGGTAGTGCTGCTTTTGATGTCATGGTTGCAACCAACCCTGCTACAATCCCAATTCCCAGTCCTTGTCCTGAGGTTGGTCGACAAAGCATAATTGCTAAACAATACATCACAATGTTCCAGTTGAGTGATATACCACCAATGCTTGGTGAAATCATACGAAGAATAACCCCTATCGCAAGCAATAATGTGGTAATTGTGATCCAACGTAAACCGCCTTCATTTTGATTTTCATTTTCCATACTTTTTTACTCCTTAAACTCTAATTATAAATACAAAAAACCTCTCAATCCCTATAAAAAGGGACGAGAGGTTATATACCCGCGGTGCCACCCTTGCTGACTATCAAAATAGTCCAACTCAGTCAAAATACGAGACAAAAAATCTGTCTGATACTCGTTTCCTGATAACGGCGGAAAAATCCCGATAGCGCCTACCCCGCACAATACGGCTCACACTATATCTCTTAGGTCCATTCCTCATAATGATTTGTACTGACCTCTCACCAACGTCAGTTCGCTATAACCATCTTTTTATAAGTACTCTTCCTAATCATCGAAAATCAACTTATTAACCTACAAACAGGATATCAATAAACCATTTACATGTCAATAGTATATTCATTAACATTACTAAGAGAATGTAAACCATAAAGATTTTGATGCGATTCTAGCTCTAATTACTTAATGAGAGAATATCGTATTATAAAATATAAAAAAGAAATGAGGTAGGATCGTGGAAACAACTGAAAATAATTTTTACACGTTATCGCCTAATGAATTATTATCATTAAATTTACTTTTAACCATATTGTTTGCAAACGGCTTGAACTCAAATCAATTAAATATTCTAGGTAATTTTATCTGTGCAGTAGGACAAAATATTTTATCTATTCAAACAATAATTGATGGATTGCCAGACGAAAATGCGGTATATCTCTTCAATCAAACAACTTGTGATGCCAAAATAATAGCAACCTCTACAAATCAAGAATTACTAACCGAATTACAAAAAGAAGTTCTCGCTTTAAAAGCTAAACTACTTCAAATCGAAAAGGAACTACCCTTTAAATACACTTAAGACTAACCATACCACAATACCGACCCCAATACCTATTAATACAATTGGTAAAGCGATAAATACCATGAATGCGGCAATCGAAGCTATGATTAAGAATATGGCAACCTTTGCTAACCAATTTGAATGATTTAAATTAACGTTTTTTACATAAACTCTTTGGTTTGGTTTCTCTTGATAGTATTGTTGATTTATATTTTCTTCCCTGATGTCTTCACGATTAGCATTTGTATCTATTGTTACCCCATTATAATGTGACTTCTCTTCTGGAGTCAAAACTCGTATATTTTCACTCATGTTCTCACCACAATGATTACATTTTCCTGTTTTTTCATCAATCTCTTGATTACATTTTACACAACGCATATGATCTCTCCTATATCACTAAAATGAATACAGAGAAAGTATAAAGCCTTCTTCTGTTAAATATCTCGGATCAAACATCTTTAACTGCAAAACATTAAAAATATTTTCATACTGCATTTGAAAATCTGTCTGTGAAAGCTTTATTTTTTTTAATACATCTTTTATTTTCACAATACTAATGCCATTTATCTCCGCAAAGCAATAAAAGATAGTTCCAGCCACAACTTCTGGTTTTATAACAGCAATATTGGTTAGAAAGGAATACTCACGACAAATTTTTAGTAATAAGGTTTTAGCATTTTGACCAAAGTTATACTTCTTTGCTAATTCTGTTAGTAGCTCTGTCACCCGAGAATCAGCTTGATCTTCATTTTCAATAATTGGGAATTGTTTTTCGAATAATTCTACAGGCATTACATTTACTTTTGCTAAAGTCACTAATATATCGATTGTATGCCTAACTAAAATAGCATGACGTTCAAAAAAGTCCTCCATGGTTGCATCGGTATACTGCACTTTATAAACATTTTTTTGGCGAATAATCTCTTCTCTAATCCTATGACGAAATTTGATACTTACAGGAATACTCGTAATATAGTTTAACATTACGACTCCATGAGCGTAGATATGACCATATAAAATTACTTTTTTATAATCATTTATACCGTAGTCCGGTATAGGTAATTGAATTTTTTCTCCATTGAATAAATTAATGCATTCTACTGTTGATTGATTAATAATTCGTTCTATATAAAAAACAGTAAACTTAGCTTTTAATAAATCTTCTAAAATATGAATTTCATCATGCGTTAAATTCTTCTTTTCCAAAAGATAAAAATGCTTAATTGGTATATTATCTGAAAGAATTAAATGATAATCAAACAGAAAATAATCCCAGAACCCTAACCAAAAATCTTCACTCTCATCCTCAGGAATTGTGTTAAACGGCCCAGTATATAAAGAAATAGCACGATTAAAATCATATAAGAATTCTTCTTGTTTGAAATACATACCAATCTTATTAAGAAGTTTTCCTAATAAAAGATTCAATTTATAACTAACATCACTCAATAACAATTCATCTTCCGTAAAACCTTCATGAAAAATAATATCATCATTACTTAGTTTTGGAAGAATAAACACTCCATTATTCATAAAATGATCTTCAACTTGCGAAAGTGCTTTCGTATTCGTTAATGTTTTCTTTGCAGCTAAATAGGAATAAAAATCAATTAAAACCTTTAAAAAATCAGATAAAGATTGTTGATTAAGAATAAACTTAGAATTATTATCTGCAATCCATAAAATTGCTTGGATATATTCATTGACCGTTATTTCATCCAAATCTTCTATATCTGCATAAATTAAATAATTAATGAACCAGCCTACTATATCCCATATATCTTTTAAATTAGTATCTGTATATCCCATCCAAGCTTTTTGTCTTAGATAACCTTCCAAAAGCGGCTTTGGTATAACAAAATCCCATTCTATACTAGCATTATAAAAAGCTTGTATATCATCATACACATTCTTCATGTAAATTTATAATCTCCTTATAAAACGCCTATGACGTACATTATAACATAACTACAGAAAGTAGTACACATAACAGAAAAAGACCCAAAAGTAAGTGCTATTTCTTTCCTTACCAAATAAGAAAAGACCCGACTTGCGTCGAGTCCTTTCATCTTTACTTTCCCAGGGCGTTTCCACCCAAGTATCATTGGCGTGTATAGGCTTAACTACTGTGTTCGGTATGGGAACAGGTGGTACCCTATAGCTATCATCACTGGATCTTTTCAGAGATATTCTCTGAAAACTAAACAGAAGTTTTATTATTGTATTCTTTGCATTTTAGTTATCAACTCCGTCTTTTTCAACGAAGCTACGTTTTTGGATGTTCCTCACTTTCGCTTGGAACAAAACGTTTCACTCAAAACTTTTTTCAAAGTTTTGGTTCTCTTGTTTTTAAGTCAAGCCCTCGACCTATTAGTACCAGTCAGCTACATACATTGCTGTACTTCCACACCTGGTCTATCAACCTTGTCTTCTACAAGGGGTCTTACTAGAT
>JARBTT010000178.1 GCA_029240055.1 Anaerosinus sp. | reverse complement strand
CCGGGGTGGCGGAACTGGCAGACGCACGGGACTTAAAATCCCGCGGATAGTAATATCCGTACCGGTTCGATTCCGGTCCTCGGCACCATTTTAAAAATAAGAAATATTTTTGAAGTGGTGTATTTTTTTTGTGGAAATCTGCGTATCTTTGTTGATAAATCGATAATATTAAAAAAACAATAGCAACCGTTGGAAATTTAAACTGAGCCTCATCGACTAGACTTATTTGGAGGCAGTTCATTTTTTCTAACGGTTTTTTGTCGTTAAATACAAACTTTTGAAAAAATAAAGTAAATTTATTATCAATTAGGTTTATTTATTGGACTAATATATTGTAATAATATTATAGTATTGTACTAATACATTAATACAATGTTATACTGATTCCAGATAATTCTACATAGTATAATAATTTACGACCTTATGATATCTAAAGGAAGTGATTTTACTGATTGAGATAGATACAAAGAGTGGGGTCCCAGTATATATTCAGTTAAAAGAAGGCTTAAAGTTATTAATTTTAAAAGGTATCTATTTACAAGGTGCTAAATTACCGACAGTTCGACAAATGGCTGTTGAACTTAGAATTAATAGTAATACAGTAGCAAGGTCTTATTCTGAATTGGAAAGGGAGGGCATAATTTCTACACAACAGGGCCGTGGAACTTTTGTTTGTATGATTCCTAACGGGATAGAAAATGACGAGAAAGAAAAAGAGTTAGATAAATTGTTAGAGAAGTTTATTACAGACACATTGTCTTTGGGATTTAATGAAGAATATATTTTAGAAAAATTAACAAATAAAATAAAAGAAAAAGAATAGGGGTGATCAAATCGTCATCGTTCCCAACGATATGTCGGATTACACCAATTTAGGAACAACAATGGGACTACATAATAAGTTAAACCATATGAATGGAAACGGCGATAAGTCAGAATAAAGGACAAGGAGAGTAGTGGATATGAAAAATAATATTTCTCGTAGAACCTTTTTAAAATTATCAGGCGCTACTGCCGTAACGGTAGCAATGGCGAGTAATTTAAGTAAAAATGTTTTGTTTGCAGCTGATGAAGTAAAAAAGAAAGAGGTAAAAAAAGTACGAACTTTTTGTGAAATGTGTACTGTCCGTTGCTCCATGGAAGTTAGAGTCGCGGATGGAAAGATTGACTTCGTAGGTGGCAATCCAGATTGGTCTGCCACTGGTGGTACAATTTGTGCGCGTGGTGGATCGTCTTTGTCGCAGGTCTATGATAAACAGCGCGTTCAAAAACCTTTGATTCGCCAAGGACAGCGTGGTGAAAATAAGTGGAAAGAAGTTTCTTGGGATGAGGCTTACGATTATATCGCGAAAAAAATGACAGAAATAAAAGAAAACTATGGTCCAGAGACAATGGCTTTTTCCTGTCGTGGTGGTATGCATAAAAAATACATGGATACTTTCGCCAATGCCTATGGTTCACCAAATACGTTTACGCATGAATCGACTTGTCCATTTGCTAGAACTGTAGCGAGAGATATCATATTTGGTACGAATGGCGTTGACATTGATTATGGTAATGTAAAATATTTAATTACATTAGGACGTAATTATTTTGAAGGAATCCATGTTCCACAGGCAAGGAATGTAATGAATGCACTGAGAAAAGGTGCGAAAATGGTTTCAATTGATCCGAGATTTTCAGTGACTTCCGCAAAAGCAGATGAATGGCACCCAATTAAGCCAGGCACTGATCTTGCATTTGTTCTTGCTTTAACTCACGTTATCATAAGAGAGAATCTATATGATAAAGAATTTGTTGATACTTTTACCGTCGGTTTTGAGCAAATAAAAGATTCTGTTAGTGCAACGACACCTGAATGGGCAGAAAAAGAAACTGGTATTGCCGCAAAAGATATTGAACGTATCGCCAAAGAATTTGTTGCAATGAAACCAAAGGCTGTACTGGATTGGGGCTGGCGTACTGCAACTTCTCCAGAAGAGATTGAACTGAGAAGAGCGGCGATTCATGTAAATTTACTGATCGGCAATTGTGAAGTTCCGGGTGGTATATTCTTTACGAAAAATGCTGCAATGCTAAATCAATTGATTGGCAGTAACGTTGTGCCAACCATCCAATCACCTAAACTCCCTAAATTTCCGAAAATGAAACCAAGAGTCGATGGAGCTGGTGTAAAAGGGGATCCAAACTATTTTATCCCAAAAGGTGATGGGGTTGTTCATTACATACCAGAAGCAATTTTAACGGAAAAACCATATCCAATCAAAGGATGGTTTGTATATCGGAATAATCCAATGATTAGTCAGTCGAATACAAATCGTGTTAGAGAAGCCCTAATGAAATTGGATTTATTAGTTGTTTGTGATTTATATCTAACGGATACAGGGCATCTTGCCGATGTAATTCTGCCAGAAAGCACATTCTTAGAGCGTGAAGAAGGATTTAATGATGCAACGGGTGGTTCACCTAAATATACATTGCGTCAAAAAGTAGTTGATCCGATTTATGATACGAAACCAAATTGGCAAATATTCAAAGAGCTTGGTGAAAAAATGGGCTTGGGCTCGTATTTTCCTTGGAAGGACATGGATGAGATGCGCCTACTGCAAATGAGTGGACGTAAAGAGCTCGTTGAGCAGGCAAAGGAAAAAGGTTTTGTTGAGTTTAAGATGCCAGCACTCTATTTACGCGATCCTAAATCTGTGGCTACATTTGTAGAAAAATTCCCGACAGCGGCTGCGCAGGTAAATGAAAAAGGGATTATTCCAGGGCCGCTGCTTCGTTTAAAAACACCGAGCAAAAAAATGGAAATGGGCTCTATAGAAGTAGAAGAATTATTCCCAGGTCGTGAAGTTCCAAGATATCGTACTGTAAAATTAAAAGAAGACGATCAATTATATTTCCTTCAAGGAAAGGTTGCTGTGCATACCAATGCGCATACGCATAATATACCGTGGTTAAATGAATTGATGCCAGAAAATAGACTCTGGATTAACCCAGAAACCGCAGCAAAACGGGGTCTAAGTAATGGGGATAAGGTAGAAATTAGTTCAGAGTTTGGTAAACAGCCAGCTACACTTCTAATCAGTAAAGGAATTAGACAGGATAGTGTATTTACTTACTTTGGTTTTGGTAGAAATGCACCAGGAATGAAACGTGCGCATCAAAAAGGAACAAATTCTAATATTCTGCTGCCAACAGAATTTACACCAGTTTGCGCAATGTCACTACATACGGTAGGAATTGATATTAAAAAGATATAGTTCATGCAATAAGGAAGGAGAATAACAATGGGAAATAAACGTTATGGAATGCTTTATGACAGTAATGCCTGTATCGGTTGCCAAGCATGTTCGATTGCTTGTCGCGCTGAAAACAAAGTGCATGATGATGTACATAGATTACAAGTAAGAATTGAGGGGCCAAAAGGAGAATTTCCTAATCTTCGCATGGATTTTCATCGGCAATCCTGTGTTATGTGTGATAATGCACCGTGTGTGCCGGTTTGTCCCACGGGTGCTTCTTATACAAATGAAGAAGGGATCAACATGGTCGATGAAAAAAAATGTGTAGGTTGTGGGTATTGTATCACAGCTTGTCCATATCAAGCACGGTATTTAGATCCGAAAACAGGCACGGCTGATAAATGCACCTTCTGTTATGAAAATAGAATAAAACCTGGTGAAAAACCTGCATGTGTTTCAATATGTCCGACCAATGCACTTATTTTTGGCGATTTAAATGATCCAAATAGTGGAATATGTCAAGCGATCAAGAAGCAGGCTACAATAAAATATAAAGAATTATTACATACCAATCCTAAACTCATCGTGATTCCGAATCGGCATGGGGGTGAAAAATAATGGATCAAATTTGGGGAAATACGACGCAATACACGGAGATTGTGTGGGGATGGCAAATCGCAGTTTATTTATTCTTAGCTGGGCTTAGTGCTGGGGCTTTAATTTCTGCAATTTTAGTGAAATGGCGCTCCAATTTATCCGCAGGCTATGATGGCATTATGAAAGCTGGTGCGGTGATTGCACTGCCTGCGATCAGCTTGGGACTAGCGTTACTTGTTTTTGATTTGGGCAAGCCTTTTTCATTCTGGCTATTGATGTTCCATTTTAATTTAAAATCCGTAATGTCAATTGGTGTTATTTTATTAAGCGTTTATTCTGGACTCATGACTGTTTTTGCAGCAGTGATATTCAAAAAAGAATTTGCTGAAAACAGTTTGACTGCTTGGGCATTTAGACCGTTTCTTTTTATCATCGAGTGGTTTGAAGGATTAGGAAAATGGTTTGATTGGGTTATGGTTGTCCTTGCAATTGGCATTGCAGCTTATACTGGGTTCTTATTATCCGCATTAGTTGCGAAACCATTATTAAATGTACCTGTGTTGCCATTGTTATTTTTGATATCTGGAATATCTTCCGGGATAGCTGGCTCTATCGCAGTAAGTGTAATTTTCTTTAAACAATCGGTACAGGAAAGTAATTTAAAATATTTACTTTCTTTCGATACAAAACTAATTCCTACGGAACTGTTCATTTTATTTGTTATGTTTATTGGACTATTTAATATGGGCGGGCAATATGCAATTGTCGGACAGCAAGCGCTTACGATTGGTATTTGGGCAAAAGTATTTTGGGCGGGTATTGTTGGGATAGGTCTACTAGGACCATTACTTGTTATTACACTATCGCTTCACCAGTATGAGGAAAGTGACCATGCACCTATTCCGGTAGGAGCATTATTAGTCAATTCTGGTTTGGTACTTACAGGTGTCATTTTACTTAGATTCTATATGTTGTATGCGGGGCAAACTTTTATTTGAAATTTTTAAGTTAGAGCAGAAAATAATTAAGTTTGGGGTTAATAAAGATGATTGGTGCAAATGAAATTTTAGTTCAACAATTGCTTTGTTTAAATCAACGGATTTGTAGCCACAAGTGTGCGAAGTGTCAAGCGATATGTCCGCAAAATGCAATTGAAATGAATCAGAAAACGGGCATAGTTACCTTGAATGGTGACTGTACAAATTGTGGCCTGTGCATCATAGAATGTCCAGCACAGGCAATTGGTTGGCAGAATATTATGCGATATCCTCTTAAAATTAACGACGGAGAAATAGAAATTTTTTGCACGGAGATAAAATGCGATGGTTATGCACCTTGTTTAGCTAATTTAAATGAATATGAATTAGCCTATTTAGCAGTTAAAGCAGAAGTGGTTCTCTGTCTAGATCAAACCGTATGTGTAGAGTGTAGACCCAATATTGTCAAACATCTTTATAAAATGGTGGAACGGGTAAGTTGTTTTTTAGCGAACCTTGATATCAAGCCGATTACATTTTCAGGGCAACAAAAAAAAATAGCGGAACAAATCAATCGTCGAGAATTGTTTAGCTTTGTTT
>JARBTT010000177.1 GCA_029240055.1 Anaerosinus sp. | reverse complement strand
ACAGACCGCGGGTCGGCGATAAGCACTCATCTGCGTCGTTACAGCAAGGTACTGCTCGTCGACGTACAAAAGTACGACTCCTTCGCACCCCCTTACTGTGCCTAGCATCTGAGTACTTCTCGCCAACCGGCAGCCTATCTTCATACTAGTTTATAAGTGGAACGGATTTAGATATTTTCTAAATCATCGACACAAATATTTTATTTTGTGACAGCCTAAAAAGTACCTACAAAATATCGTAGATACTTTCGATTTAAATTATAGAAGCAGATGAATTGCATAAGAAAAATTTTTCAACTAAGGGAACACAGGCAAATCTTACTAATTCTTAGCTTTGAAGGCTTTTTGTTTGACCGCAGGGAGTTTAGCCTTCATTGCGGTTTTCGAATTAATACTAACTTGAGATTTGTCTTTTGCCGACTTGTCGATTTTCGTTGCAATTCATCTGTTACTTAATATAAAACTTATTTTAGTTTACTCGTCACCACTTCAATTGCTTTTTCCAATTGATTATCCGTTGTTCCATTTGGTTCTACAACAACATCAGGTTGAATCCCAATCCCATCAATGGATCGATCATTTGGCGTATAGTATTTGGCAATGGTTAATTTTAACGCATCGCCACCGTACATTGGCATAACAATCTGTACAGAACCTTTCCCATAAGATGTCGTACCAACGATCGTACCTGAGCCAGTATCTTGAATTGCGCCAGATACAATTTCCGAAGCACTCGCACTACCGCCATTGACAAGAACTGCTGCTGGATATTTCACAGCATCCAGTTTGGTCGCATTCAACACTTCTCTAGTACCATCGCGTTTTACTGTAGAAACGACTGTACCTTTGGGAATGAAATTATTGGCCACTTCAACACTAGTAGTAAGTAAACCACCTGGATTATCACGTAAATCTAATACGATAGCCTTCATTCCTTGCTCTTCTAACTCTTTGTAAGCTTTATCGACATCTTTACCAGTATGTTCACTGAACGTAGAAATTCTGATATAACCTACACCATTGTCGAGCATTTTACTTGCTACTGTTTTAATTTCGATATTAGAACGCTTTAACACGTAATCTTTGTCTACTTCTCCGTCACGATGAATGGTAAGTGTAACCTCTGTACCAATTTCTCCACGAATTTTATTCGCTGCTTGATCGACTGCGATATCTTTGGTGTCTTCGCCGTCAATTTTTACGATCTTATCACCGCTTTTAATACCGGCATTGAAACTAGGCGTACCTTCAATCGGTGCAACTACAGTAAGCATCTTATCTTTGACACCCATTACAATACCTACACCACCAAAAGAACCTTCAGTATGACTCATTAGCTCTTTATACATCTGTGGATCCAAATAAACCGAATGAGGGTCTCCTAGCGAAGCCATCATCCCAGAAATCGCACCTGTGACTAGTTTATTATCGTCGACTTCATTGACAAATTGACTATCAACAAAACGTAGTGCATGCAAAAAACGAACGGTATCACCAAGTTTAAATTGACTTAATCCTAGCACATAGTAAACACCAATCAGTGTAGAAAACATCGTTATAAATACTAAAAAAACAGATCCAAGTATTAGTTTTTTCTTGCTCATTTTTCCACCTCTATTCACTACTATAAAAATTAGCAGAATGTTACTTACAATCATCATTATAACATTCTGCTGCTTTTCATTATTTATTTTCGCCTTTGATTCTCCTACATTGCTATAACGTATGCCAAAAGCACTCTATTTATACTATCTTAAATAATTATACGGACTGACCGGTGTACCATTTTCTCTGACTTCAAAGTGAACATGCGGCCCAGTTGAATTACCTGTAGAACCACAATACGAAATTAGCTGTCCTTGTGATACCGATTGCCCTTCACTAACTACCAAGCTCTGATTATGTCCATAAAGTGAAGATACACCATTCCCATGATCAATGATGACCGCATTACCATAGCCACTAATCCAGCCAGCATAAATGACAACCCCACCATCAGCAGCAACCACTGGCATGCCATAATCACCACCAATATCAAGACCACTATGAAATATAGAAGTGCCAAAAATCGGATGGGTACGCCAACCGAATGGAGAAGTAATTGGCCCATCAATTGGCCAAATCATCGTACCCGTAGATTTGCCACTACCTTTTCCTCCACTCACTTGGTATCTGCTTTGGCGAATCATTTGCTCAACTTGCCGCGATGCTTCTAATAATTCTTGATAAGCACGTTCAGCAGTATCACGATCGTTGGCCATTTTATCCAGTATTTTTTCTTGTTTTGCCTTGCTCGCTTCTACTTCTTTTTTCTTTGACTCGGCAGCTATTTCAAGTTCCTTCAAGGCTGCTTGATCACGCTCTAATTCTGCTTTCTTTTCTAAAATCAGCTTACGTTGATCCTGAATTTTGATAATCAGATCATAGTCATGTTTGATAATGCGTTTTAGTAGATCCATCCGTGTCATAAAATCATTAAAATCTTTAGCACCAAATAATACATCGACATAACTGATTTGCCCATTTTCATAGATATCACGAATGCGTTTATCCAAGATTTTCATCCGCGTAGCCAGCTCTTTTTCAGCTTTAGCTAACGCGTCTTTATTTTTATCAATTTTTTCTTCTGTTTCGCTGGATTGTTTCTGAATGCCTTTATATTCATCCGTGACAACCTGTAAATTTTGTTGTATCAAACGAAGTTGATCGGATATATTTTCCACTTGTTGTTGTGCTTCTGCCGCTTTACTTTTTTGATCAGACATCTGACTCTGGATATCGCTAAGTTTCTCGTCGAGAGAACTGGCAAAAACGGTTATGGAAAAAGAGCTTAGCACTAATAGCGCAGTTGCCACAACCCAATAACGCTTTAAATTATTCACTAAAAACTCTCCTTATACCTTCATAAACCGTTTTAACGAAATTGTACTACCAAGTGCCCCAATGGCCGTACCAACGACAACCATTAAAATACTAACATTATTCAAAAACGGTTGCTCGGGAATGAGCGGTAGAAAAGTCAATGTATCATAAATTTTTGCGACAACAGCACCATAAGAATTACGCAATATGAACGTCGCAACCGCTGAACCCAATAATCCGAGCACCATGCCTTCCATTAGAAATGGCCAGCGAATAAACCAGTCGGTAGCTCCAACATACTTCATAATACCAATCTCTTTGCGCCGAGCAAATACCGTTAACCGAATGGTATTTGAAATAATAAAAATGGTCGCTAATGCCAAAAATACAATGATAATAAAGCCAAAAATCCGAATCATCTTCGTTAACTCAAATAATTGGTCAATGATGTCTTGTCCAAATTTTGCATTTTCGACTCCCTCATATTCATTGATCAAATTGGCCGCTGCTTTTACTTGTTCTGGAGCTCTGAGCTTAACCTCAAAGGCATTTGGCAATGGATTTGATTCACCTAGCGCAGTAAGCAAGGTTTGTTGATCACCTAAACGTTCTTTGAATCGTTCCATCGCTTCTTTTTTACTGACAAACTTGATTTCTTCCACACCAGGCAATTTTTTTATTTTCTGACCGATATCTTCCATCTTCTTATCAGATAACTCATCTTTTAAATAAACATTAATTTGTACCTGAGATTCCAGAGATGTCGCCATATTATTCAAATTTAAAACAATAATCAAAAATAAACCTAAAATTAGCAGAGACAGCGCCACCGTACTAATGGAGGCAAAGGTCATCCAACTATTGCGTTTTAAAGAAACAAATACTTCACGGATAAAATATTCCCAGGTTCTAATCTTCATAGCCGTATGCTCCCTTCACTTCATCGCGGATAATACAGCCATCTTCTATTGCAATAACCCTTTTTTTCATCGCATCAACAATGGTTTTATCATGGGTTGCCATAACAATTGTCGTACCAGATTTATTGATACGTTCAAATATCTTCATAATTTCCCATGATGTATCTGGATCTAGATTACCCGTTGGTTCATCAGCAATCACAATCATCGGACTGTTGACAATCGCGCGGGCAATCGCTACTCTTTGTTGTTCTCCCCCCGATAATTGAGACGGCAAACTTTTCAACTTATCTCTAAGGCCAACCAGTTCTAGAACACTGTTTACACGTTTTTGCATTTCACGCCGTGGTGCTTCGATTACTTGCATAGCGAAGGCCACATTTTCATAAACATTTTTATCAGGGAGTAAACGATAATCTTGAAAGACAATCCCTAAACCACGTCTTAAATAGGGAACTTCTTCCTCCTTCATTGTCATGATATTACGACCATTGATGATTAACTGCCCCTTAGATGGTAATACCTCGCGGAAAATCATTTTAATAAAAGTAGATTTTCCTGCACCGCTCGAACCAACTAAAAAAACGAACTCACCTTTTTCTATATCAATATTGATATTATTCAATGCTGATGAACCATTTTCATACACTTTTGAAACTTCACTCATATGTATCAACGGTGACCAAACCCCCTTAATCCAAAAAACTACAATTTACTTCATAACGTTATATCTTTAGACATTTTTGTCTAAAAACCTTTTTTTCAGAGGTATAAAATTTTATAAAATAGCTTTATCTTAGTAATTCCCCAATATAGACAGTTGCAATCCCCAAAACTGCGATCAACCCAATATACCAACTAAAGACAAGCCATCTTACTCTGGTAGGAATTTGATAGTAATATTCCGTATAATCAGTACTACTTAACTTCCATAGTCGCGTCAAAGAAAAGATAAAGATGATAAAAATAATGATATTATACGTATAAAAAAATAATACACCAATGATGAGTGTACCAAGCCAAGAAAGATATGGAGAAATTGCCACGATAATTTTACCACCGTCTAATGGTTCACTGGGAATCAAGTTAAACAAATTTAAAATACAAGCTACATACGCTAGGATTAAGAATAACCGTTCGTCTGTCCAAAAATAACACGCAATGCAAAGAAGTGCACTCAAAGCGCCCATTGCTGGCCCGCCAATTGCAATATTTGCCGTCATCTTCGCATTCACTGGTTGCCGTTTTAAATGAATCATCGCACCTAAAAATGGGATAAATATCGGTGGTGATGTACGAAGCCCGACTACCCGCGACGCAAGTACATGCCCAAATTCATGAGCGAATAGTAACAATACAAAACCAATAGCAAAAGAAAGATCAAACGGCAATGCATAACACACAATTGACACGAGCATAGAAATAAACATGGTAAACGTCGCATGCAATTTTAATAACGCAATTGCCGTAATACATAAAACAGCAATCCGTTTATAAATTTTTTTGCCAAAAAAAATCATAATGCTCTCCTCTGAATTTCAAAAGACTGTTACAAGATGCCATTCTCTTTTCAATAAAAAAAGTGGCTTCTATACATGCCTATGCATCTAAGAGCCACTTTATCCGTTCGCTTATTTTAT
>JARBTT010000176.1 GCA_029240055.1 Anaerosinus sp. | reverse complement strand
GTATTAGACAAGGACTGGCTAGCAGCCAAAATTTCTTCAATTGACGCGGAATGCTCTTCCGTGGCCGCAGAAACTGTTTGGGTTTTTCCTGCCGCCCGTCTTCCGACTTGATCAATATTTTTAACCGCAGTTGATATTTGCTCACTGCTTGCTGACATTTCTTCAATAGCTGCTGAAATTTCCATGCTCTGAGATGAAACATCGTTTACCAAAGAAGTAATTTCCCTGAAATTTTCACCAGCGCTTGCTACCACTTGAGCGCCTACTTTCACTTCTTGGCTACCTTTATTCATCGCTGTCACAGCCTTATCCGTTTCATTCTGCACCTCGCTGATCATCGCTCCAATTTTCGCAGCGGCATCCTTGGATTGTTCGGCCAATTTCCGAACTTCTTCGGCTACAACAGAAAACCCTTTGCCATTTTCGCCAGCACGTGCCGCCTCAATGGCCGCATTTAAAGCTAATAAATTTGTCTGGTTGGCAATACCAGAAATAGTATCAATGATTTGTCCAATTTTTTGAGAACGATCTCCAAGTTTTTTTACCGCTTGTGCCGATGATTCCACAGTTTCTTCAATACTGTTCATTTGCATCGCTACAGATTCTGCGGACTTAGCCCCCGCCATTGCGGCGTCAACAGTCTTAGAAACTGCTTCAGACACCGAATTGGAATTATCAGCAATATGCGTAATGGCTGCAACCATCTGCTCCACGCTTAGTACTGTTTCATTAATTACCACCGACTGGCTTTGTGCGCCCTGTGCTACTTCTTCAATTGCCCCTGTTATTTGTTCAGTAACTTTCGCCGCTTCTTCAGCACCAGTATTCAACTCTACCGAAGACGCAGCCAATTGCTTAGAAGCATCTGAAATGTTTTTCACTAACTTATGTAAATGACTCGCCATACTATCAAATTCTTTAGTCAATTGTCCGACCTCATCTTGATAATAGACTTCATGCACTTTTCTGTTTTTTAGCTCTCCGGCTGCCAAACTATGAACCTCCGTAAGTAAACTTGCCAGTGGCGTCACAATCAATCTTGCAATCATCCAGCCTAAAATACTGGATAAGAGTACTGCAATCGCAGTTACGGCCATACTGATCCGATCGTTATACAGTGCGATTTCTTCGCTTTTCTGTTTTTCTTCCTCGGCAATTTTGCTATTGTGTTCAACCAAATCATCTAGTAATTTATTAATAGTATCTAAATGACTATTTGCATTTTTGTAAAAATAAGCATGTCCCTCCTCCTGCTTACCTGCCATCGCTAAATCTAATGATTTTTGCCAATCATCACGATATACCTTGGTTTCGTCCATAATTTTTGCCAAAGTTTGTTGCTCAAATGAATCTAAATTCGTTTGCTGATATTTTTCTAATAAACCACTATAAATTTTTTTATGTTCCTCAATGGTTTTATAAATAGTCTGTTGCTGAGCTGGGTCATGACTAAGAAAAATAGCCAATGTCAAAGCTTCATTTCTCCGGCTTTCTGCACGGCTGGCATTCAACCACTCAATAGGCTGTAAGCGATTTTTATACATATCATCCATTTTATTTGCTAATGTTCCTGCGGCATAATGTCCGACATAACCAACTACCGCTAGAAAAAAAGCCATAAATATAATGAGTCCCATAATTTTTGAAGATGTTTTAATATTACGCAATTGTATCATGTGTAATTCCTCCATATTGAAAATTTTACTTAGCCAAAAGGGCCTTTATGATTAACTCCAGCATAGCTTCAGCTTCTTTATAAATATGCTCGAACTCTTTTTCTAAAATTAAAGATGGCAACAAATAAACAGCAAAGGCGTTTAGTATTAAATTAGCAGTAAGTAAAATATCTGTAATATAAAAAAGTTTTTCTTTTACTCCCGCCTGTAAAATATTTTCAATAATGACCAGTACTTTACTGCGCACAAACTGATTAAAGTCCACTGTTTTTAGACCAATATAGCGAAAATATCGTGCTTCCTTAACAATCTCAGCAAAAGCAACATCCTGCCGTACTTTCTGATTGAATTCCTGCACATAACCAAGCATAAAACGACGCAGTCGCATTTCTCCTGAAGCCTGGCAAACACCACACAAAGAGGCGAGCCATTCCTCTACTTCCAACCTTTTCTGGTTAAACAATCCATCAACCAGCGCTTCTTTATTGCTAAATTCATTATAAATAGTACCGATACTATAGCCTGTTTGCTCTGCTACATCGCGCATCGTAGTTTTATTAATTCCATGCTTTGCGACGATAGTCGAAAAGACGCTTAAAATTTCAAAATATCTATTTTTCATAATTCATCTGAACTGCCTCCCCTCACTAAAATCATCGTCTATGTAAATTCGATTATTTGAGCAATTGAACTTTTTTTTTATTTGTTCATATTATAGTACAATTTTCCTATAAAGACAATACATTTAATAAAAATTATTATTTGTTGTTAATAATAATCATTTTCATTAAATGTATATAAACTAACCTCTGTCAAATTGTCAACAGAGGTTGTTGTTTTATTATTTCAATTTTAGCTCTTACTTATCGTTCTTATTACCAGTCTTCCTGATATTCTGCCCTCTTTTTCCGTGGAAGTGATTTATATACTAGCTCATACGAATGATCGATTAAGCCTCTTATCTCTCTTTCTGAAATACTACCATCAAGCACTAATGTATTCCAATGGCGCTTATTCAAATGGTATCCAGGTATTATACTTGGATATTGTTGCCTTAGGACCTCAGAATAGACAGGGTCACATTTAAGTGAAAGGTTGTCCTGCCCGTTCCTACGTGATATGAGTGCAAACATCTTGGATGCTACCTTGATAACTATGACATCGGGACCGAAAGGATAATTCTCAATTGCTCCAAGTTTGGTTAGGCAATATAAAAATAAATCTTTGGAATCCAACGTAAGTTTCTTTTCGGTCATACAATTTGTCCTTCTTTTTCCCTCTGTACTCTCGTCATACTAAACATCCCCTTAAGTTTACTTAACTTATTTTACCATGCTAAGCTGCTAATTTTCTAGTAATTTGATATTTTGAGACAAATACAACCATTACTTTGTTATTTAGTTTTTCAATCCTTGCTCCAAACATGATGCAATTCCTCCAAAATTGATTTCAACTCACAAGTTGGAACGGTAGCAAACCCCAGTAAAATCTGAGAATACGGACAATCTGCTGGATTCATATAGTTCACTTTAGTAGAATATACCCGAATGCCAATATTTTCAGCTCGCTTTATCAGCTCATCCTGAGGAAGTGAATTTTTTAATGTTAAAAGAAGATGCTTCCCAGCTCCTTCGCCAGATATATTAGCAGTATCACCGAAAACTGTATCTAAGGCAGCTAGCATATCATTTTGCCGTTTCCGATATAAGGTGCGCAAACGATTTATATGTTTTTCATAGTTTCCGCTTGCTATGAAATGCGAAAGAACAGTCTGATGTAAAAATGAAACTTGTGAATTATAGCGATAATAATAGCGATAAAACCTATCCATTAAGGATTGGGGCAACACTATATAAGCCACGCGAATTGCGGGTGAAAGGGATTTTGAAAAGGTCCCAGTATAAATAGTTCTGTCCTTCGTATCTAATGACTGCAAAGAGGGGATTGGATTTATATCATAACGAAGTTCACTATCGTAATCATCTTCAATTAGATAACTATTTGTATCATCTGCCCACTGCAGGAGTTTATGACGTTTCGCAATGGAAAGAACTGCGCCAGTAGGAAATTGATGTGATGGAGTCAGATATAAAAGGTCTGTATTTAAACTTTGTATCGACGCAAGGCAAATACCATCTTTTTTGACCGGAATAGGCATTACTCGGTAGTTGTGATTCTGAAACACAATACGAACCCCATCATATCCTGGATCTTCCATCGCGAAGCGCTTACTTGAACACTCGAATAGGTTTGCAATTATTTCCATAGAGTACTGTTGCCCACTGGTGATGATAATCTGCGAAGCATTACAAGAAACACCTCTTGCCCGTTGCAAATAGAGCGCAATACTCTGCCGCAAGGAATCTTCACCTTGCCGCCTCGGATAATGGATACAAGAATATGATTCCATTAGTGTCAGAGCGTAGTTTATGCTTTTTCTCCATTGCTTGTAGGGAAAAATAGAATTATCGATGGCGCCATGTGAAAAATCATATCGTATGGAAACGGGCTGTGTCTTCACTTTCTCCAAGGAATGGGTACTAGAAGCGCCTTGATTGGAGACTGAAAATTCAATGGGAATTTTATTAACAGCAAATCCACTTCCGACTTTTGATGTCACATAGCCTTCCGCGACAAGTTGTTGATACGCCTTATCAACAGTATTACGGCCAATCGATAATTCATCGGCTAGCTTTCTCGTTGCGGGAAGTTTGTCACCAGATTTTAAAGAGCCAGAAAGCACTTTTTGCCGCAAAAAGATATAAATTTGTTCATAAATGGGTGTTTTCTCATCTTTATCAATATATATCAACATAGGCGAATCTCCTCTTTCATTAAAACAAGCTGAAATTGGCTCCTACAAAATTCTTACTATTGGAACTTATGTAAAAGCCGATTATATTGTACATTTATTATATATAATAAATCAAGATAAACTTGGAGGTTTAATATGTTTACAGAAATGAGAAGAAAAGACAGAGTAATGCTTGAGGAGGATACCAAAACACTTTTAGAGAATGCGCCGTTTGGGATATTATCAACTGTAAGTAAAAGCAATACTCCATATGGGGTTCCAATGAGTTTTGTCTATACCAGTGAAGTAATCTATTTGCACTGCGCTTTGGAAGGTCATAAATTGGATAATATATCAAACTGTGATAGCGTTTGTTTTAATGTAATTGATGCAGTAGAACTAATGCCAGCAGCATTTTCCACTAAATATAAGTCAGCTATCGTATTCGGAAAAATTATTGTTGTTAAAGATCTAGAAGAAAAACGACAAGGACTCAAAGCCATACTTAAAAAATATAGTCCTGAATTTTATGAAGCTGGATTACGTTATATTGACAATGCTTTTGAAAAAACAGAAGTTCTTAAGATAGAAATTAGCCTAATATCCGGAAAAGCAAGATTATAAAAATCTCACTTAGCCGAAAGTCTCGCATGAAAAACATTTTGAGACCAATGTGAACTTGTGGATATTCCTGTTATGAAGTTGAGGAGTAGATTACGGTGATAATAGAATTATATATTTTTAGCGTTTTTATATTGTCCGGTTTTTTACAGACAGTAACAGGTTTTGGCTATGCAATCATTACCGCCCCTTTATTGGCGCTTGTGCTAGAAGCCAAAGAAACCGTTATGCTTGTTATGGTCACGGGTCTTATCATTAGGCTATTTCTAATTCGCGTAATCAAGAAAGATGGCAGTTTTAAAGCAATATTTCCCCTGATAACTGCAAGTGTA
>JARBTT010000175.1 GCA_029240055.1 Anaerosinus sp. | reverse complement strand
ATAGTATAGTTTTGTTTTAAATATGAGGGGAGATTTTATTTTGGATTTTACACAACAATTAGAGGTTGATATTGCATATTTTATTTTAACGAAATCAGGGGAACCGATTTATTTTAAAGATTTGATCATGGATGTTATTGATAAAAAACATAAGCCAGTACAATCTTTATCGAAAGCGATTTCTGAAGTATATACATTACTTAATATGGACAGCCGGTTTCATCACATGGGCAAAGGCGTATGGGGCTTAACAGAATGGGTACCGCAAGAAGTGAAACGTACGCATGCGGTAGCGACAACAGCAACAAAAGCAGCGAAGAAACCAACTTCAAAACGGCGGGAAAAATTATTAGAAGAAATCCAAGAGCATGATACAATTGTGAAACCTAGTGACAACGAATAAGCTTGACAGCAGGTCGTTATAAAGGATACAATAATGGGCGTGTTTTTAAAGAATGTAAGTTGATTTTATAGTCGATTTGCTAGAAATATAATAATGCAGGAGCAATTAATAGGAGGATATTTCGCATGGCAAAGTATATTTTTGTTACTGGAGGGGTGGTTTCCTCACTTGGTAAAGGTATCACTGCGGCTTCGTTAGGTCGCTTGCTCAAGAGCCGTGGTATTAAAGTTACGATTCAAAAGTTTGACCCGTATATCAATATTGACCCAGGAACCATGAGCCCTTATCAACATGGTGAGGTTTTTGTTACTGAAGATGGTGCTGAAACTGATTTGGATTTAGGTCATTATGAAAGATTTATTGATATTAATTTGAGTAAAGGTTCTAATATTACAGCAGGTAAAGTTTACTGGTCAGTTCTTAACAAAGAACGTCAAGGTGAATATTTAGGTAGTACAGTACAAGTCATTCCTCATATTACCAATGAAATAAAACAACGTGTCTATGATGTTGCGGCTGATGATAGTGCTGAGGTTGTTATCACAGAAATTGGTGGTACCGTTGGTGATATTGAAAGTCTCCCGTTCATGGAAGCAATTCGTCAGGTAAAAAAAGAAGTTGGCAAAAACGATGTATTATACATACATGTTACGCTTGTACCTTATATTTCTGCTGCTGGCGAACTCAAAACCAAGCCTACCCAACACAGCGTAAAAGAATTACGTAGTATTGGTATTCAACCAGATATTCTTGTTTGTCGTACGGAAAAAGAGCTTTCTGACGATATGAAAGATAAATTGGCACTCTTCTGCGATGTGGATGCAAATGCTGTTATTCAAAATAGAACTGCAAGTACGATTTACCAAGTTCCTTTAATGATGCAAGCAGAAGGCCTTGATACAATTGTATTAGAAAAATTAAATATGCAGGCTGGTCCGGCTGATATGACAGAATGGGCAAAAATGGTGGATAAAATCAATCATCCAACCAAGAAAGTTACCGTTGCTGTTGTTGGTAAATATGTAGAATTGCCAGATGCCTATATTTCTGTAACTGAATCTTTACATCATGCTGGTATTGCAAATGATACCGATGTAGAAATCAAATGGGTGAACTCTGAAGAAATTGAAGCCGTTGGTACAAACTATGATGAAGTTTTTGCTGGCTGCCAAGGTATCTTGGTACCAGGTGGTTTTGGTGATCGTGGTGTAGAGGGAAAAATTCGTTCTATCCAATATGCCCGTGAAAACAAAATTCCGTTCCTAGGGTTATGTCTAGGCATGCAGTGTGCAGTGATTGAATTTGCTCGTAATGTATGTAAATTAGAAAACGCGCATAGCACAGAATTTGTTCCTGATGTCAAATATCCAGTGATTGATTTAATGTCATCGCAAGTTGATGTTGAAGCAAAGGGTGGTACGATGCGTCTTGGTGCATATCCTTGTAAAGTTGCTCCTGATACCAGTACGTATGCAGCCTATAAATCAGAATTGATTCATGAACGTCATCGTCATCGTTTTGAATTCAATAACCTATATCGTAAGCAATTGGTAGAAGCAGGTTTGGTTGTCGCTGGGACATTGCCAGATGATAGCTTAGTTGAAATCATAGAAATAAAAGATCATCCTTGGTTTGTTGCTTCACAATTTCATCCTGAATTAAAATCACGCCCAAATAATCCGCATCCGTTATTCACAGATTTTGTGAAGGCTGCATTAAATAAATAGTGAAATTTAAAAATAAACAAGAAACTGTTGGATTTTCCAACAGTTTTCTTATTAAAGGTGAGATGTAACACGATGCGTAAGAAAATAATTATGGTACTTTTAAGTATGATTGTTCTGGTTTCTGTCGTTATACTAACATTTGCGAATAAATCAATAGATAGGAAAGCCTCCGCTGGTAATAAAATTGCTGTCGTCTATGTCGATGGTACAATCACTGGAGGACATGGAGCGAGTGGTTTGCTCTCGGAAAGCGGTGGAACGGATAATTTAATCAAGCAATTGCATGAAGCCAGCGACGATGCAAGCATTAAGGGGATTGTACTGCGGATTAATAGTCCAGGTGGTAGTTCAACGGCAACACAAGAAGTCGGTGAAGAAATCAAAAAAATTCGTGCAAAAGGTAAGCCTGTGGTAACTTCAATGGGGGATATGGCAGCATCTGGAGGGTATTGGTTGGCAGCATGTACGGATAAAATTTATGCGAATCCAACGACTTTGACGGGAAGCATTGGTGTGTATATGCCATATTCCAATTGGGAAGAGCTGTATAAAAAAATTGGAGTACGTCAAGAAAAAATAAAAAGTGGCGTGCATAAAGATATCTTATCAAATGACCGACCAATGACTGAGGAAGAACGCGTGATTTTACAGACGATGGTCGATGAAATTTATCAAGGCTTTGTGGAAGTCGTTGCTGAAGGCCGTCATCTTGATATCGAAACCGTGAAAAAGATTGCGGATGGTCGCGTTTATACAGGCAAACAAGCAAAAGAGCTTGGACTAGTCGATGAAATGGGAAATTTATATGATGCCATTGATGGTACCGCACAAATGGTAGGAATCCACGGAAAACCAAAAATAAAAGAATATGGAAAAAACAATCCATTTTCAATGTTGATGTCAACCAGTGATAAAGCTGAAATTTTAAAAACGTTGTTACTACAAGTGCCAACAGAAAATGATGTCCAATCTGTAGTGCCGATGGCAATACCAGAAAAGTGGTAGGTGAAAATAATGAGTAGTATATTAGAGACTCTTTATGATATGTTAACTAAACCAAAAGAAGCATTTCAAGTAATTGTTAGCGAAGGAAGATTAGCAAAATCCTGTCAAATCGTATTATTTAGTACTGTGATTTCGAGTTTAGCTGCTTATGCAAATGTTTTTGAAGGTGGCTTTAAAGGTGCAATGTTACTTGCCGAAATTATTTGCAGTGTACTCTTATGGGGCGTTTCTGTTTCCGTCTGGCATTTATTGGCAGAATTAATTGGTGGGCGAGGCTCTGTGAGAAGATTATTAACCGCAATTGGGTTCACTTATTTTTTACAATTGTTGATTGTGCCAATTTACTTAATTGCCAGTTTTCTGCCAACCGTCGGCTTTTTATTGAGTATGATCGCAACTTTGGTGGTCGCGGTATGGTCAATCGTACTCGGAATTTTGGCAATTAGCGAAGTCTATCAATTGTCTGGGGGCAAGGCGACTCTTATTTATTTCTTACCGGTTCTGATTTTTATTGGTATTTTTATTGTCATGATTTTTACAGCCAGTGCATTTTTTATGTCAGCCGCGGGGGATATTCTCGCTAATCCACCACAATTTTAGTTGCTTTTACATGGAATTTTAGTAAAAACATGATTAAAAAGACAATTGTGGTATGTATACAAAAAAATTTACAACAAATTCCTTATTATAAGCAGGATTTTAATTGTACTGGTCGAAATGTAAAGAATAGGTAATTAAGGCTATTTGATCAATAGGGAGAGGTGAATAGAAAAAGGTGAGTAAGAGAAAAGTGTTGGTTGTAGACGATCAGCCAGGGATTAGACGACTACTGTTAGAAGTCTTTACGGATGAAGGCTATGAGGTTAATGTAGCTACGAATGGCAATGAAGCTTTGGAAAAAGCAATGGAAGTACAACCAGCTGTAATTTTGATGGATATGAAGATGCCAGGGATGGATGGTATTGATGCACTGAAAGAATTAAAAGAACTTGGTTTAGCGGAGCGCGTGATTATGATGACTGCGTATGGTGAATTGGAGCTTGTAACAAAAGCAAAAGAGTTAGGTGCTTTTGCCTATGTTACCAAGCCTTTTGATATCATCAAACTTTGTGAGATGGTATCTAGTTATATTGCTGGAAATAAAGGTAACTTAATGATTGGCTAAGGCTGAAGCTGCTCGCAAAATAACTTGCGGCAGCTTCTTCTGTTTTCTAGAAGTATGCAGGAGTTTTATTATCATTGGCGAATTTCTCAATTTAATAGGAATTAGATTGAAGAAAGGAGTGAGGTACGTGATACTTAATGCCAATTGGTCTGTCGCTTTGTATTGTCAACGTTGTGGAAAAATTGAGATTCATGATGTGTCTTATTTTACGAGACAAGATAGCACAAAAACGTTGCGATGTAGCTGTAACCATCCACAGGCAACCTTGATACGTACTGCTCCTAACCAAGTGAAATTGCAAATTCCTTGTGGGGCATGTAACTCTTTGCATGAAGCAAAATATAAAGCAAAACATCTTTTGAAGCTAAAAATAGAAAAAATTTATTGTTCCAAAGATTTTTTTGAACTTGGGTATATTGGCAAAAGGGAAGCAATTGAGGAAATCTTAGCTTTTACGAAACGAGAATTTGAAAGTATCATGCAGAGTGAGGAACAAATTGAAAAACAGCAAATTTTTTTAGAAATTATCAACAAGCTACATGATATCGCCGAGCAGGGAGGGATTGTTTGTCCATGTGATAGCAAAGCCATTGAAGCGAATATAACAGGTGATTCCGATGCAGTTCTTTTAGAGTGTTTGCATTGTGGCAGTTATTGTACGATAGCGGCAAAAGATGAAGATGATTTGGAAAAGGTGCGGGAATTAGATTACATTGAACTAACACAAGGAAGAATTTTAGTAAAAAATATTGATTTAGATTAAGTTGAATTCTAAGCATAGATCATACAAAGATTATTTTGTATTTTCTATGTTTTTTTTGTCGTCATTTTGGAAAATGTATATTTTTTCTTCGGATCGTTAACTATATTCCTGGATAAAGTTATTTTCTAGTGAGGCGAGACAAATGAATTTAAGTAAGATAAAACAATTGCGGATGTTTGGAATTGTCATCGGCATCGGTATGATTATGGGATTGGTTTGGTGGGCTGTAGTAGAATATAGCGATATTAGTCCTGTACGCGAACCTGCTTTAGAGGTTAGCCAATATAAAGAGATTGCAAAAGTTCCTGTAGTAAAAATGCGGATGCATATCGTAAAGGAGGAAGAAACATTAGCAGAAATTGCTGCTCAGTATGAGGTGGATATCGATACTTTGCGTGGAGCAAACGAAAATCTAACTGATTTGATTC
>JARBTT010000174.1 GCA_029240055.1 Anaerosinus sp. | reverse complement strand
AGAATGAATTTATTAAAAAAATCTAAAGTCTTAGCAAGTGCAGTAGCGATGATGCTGGGGGTAGCGATGATTGCTGGTTGCGGTGGTGGTGATAAGAAAGCGGAAGATACTACCAAGACAGCAGCTATAGAAGGAACTGTAAGTGCTTCTGGTTCCACGGCTTTATTACCGTTACTAAAACCAGCACAAGAAGAGTTTCAAAAGCTACATGATAAAGTTAATATAAATATTGCTGGTGGCGGTTCGTTCACTGGGATGAACCAAGTAGCTGAAGGTTCCGTACAAGTTGGTAACTCCGATGTAAACTTACCAGATGATTATAAAGATAAAGGTTTAGTTGACCATAAAGTTGTAGTAGAGCCTTTCGTATTTATTGCTAATAAAGAGTTATCAGTAAATAATTTAACAGCAGCTCAAGTAGTAGATATTATGACGGGAAAGGTTACGAATTGGAAAGAAGTTGGTGGACCTGACCAAGCAATCACGATTATTCATAGAGCAAAATCGTCTGGATCAAGAGCAACGATTGCAGAAAAAGTGTTAAAAGGTGCAGAATTTACGGATAAAGCAATTATTCAAGATTCTAATGGGGCAGTAAGAGCAGCCATTGCTAATACTCCAGGTGCAATTGGTTACGTTGATGCTCCATATGCAGATCAAACAGTAAAAACACTTGATTTTGATGGTGTAAAATATAGTCCAGAAGCAATCATCAGTGGTAAATACACGGTTTGGTCATATGGTCATATGTACACTAAAGGTGAAGCAACTGGTGCAACAAAAGCATTTATTGACTATGTAATGAGCCCAGAATTCCAAAACACTTATGTTGAAAAAGCTGGTTTCATTCCTGTAACAAAAATATCTAAATAATTGATAGCTATTCCCTCATTTCTTAGCAGAAAGGCCCGCCTAGGCGGGCCTTTTTACTAAGATACTAAATGATTAATGATAAGCAAGGAGTAATAAAGTAATGAATACCATTGACCATAATCATAAACTAACTTTAGCCTATGATAAATATGTGCGATATTTATTTATTGCCAGTGCCGTTTTTATGACCGTGATTATTTTTTCCATCATATTTTTTATTGGCAAACAAGGATTGATGACCTTTACAGAGGTAAGTCCAATAGAATTTTTCTTTACAAGCAAATGGGATCCTATGGGGCATCATTATGGGGCGCTTAGTTTTATTATTGGCTCAATCGTCGTTACTTTTATGTCCATTGTTATCGGGGCACCACTGGGTCTTGCTGGTGCAGTATTCATGGCTAAAATTGCGCCTAAATGGGTTCGGGAAATTATGCGCCCAGCTACTGATTTATATGTAGCAGTACCATCCGTGGTCTATGGATATGTAGGGTTGGTACTCTTGGTACCGTTTTTACGTGAGTTTTTTCATGTTGGTACAGGGTTTGGTTTGCTGGCAGCGGCAATTATTTTGGCGGTCATGATATTGCCAACAATTATCAGTATTTGTGAAGATGCAATACGTTCCGTGCCGAAGACACTAGAAGAAGCAAGTTTAGCGCTTGGTGCGACGAGGTGGCAAACGCTTTGGCAGGTTGTAATTCCTGCGGCAATGCCTGGGATACTTACAGCGGTTATTCTGGCAATGGCTAGAGCAATTGGTGAAACGATGGCAGTGCAGATGCTCATTGGGAATACGCCAATGATTGCGACGTCACTATTTTCGCCAACTTCGGCGCTAACGAGTAATATCGTCGTGGAAATGGGAAATACGCCGTTTGGCTCAGCTTGGGGAAATTCATTATTTCTGATGGCATTGGTTTTGCTGTTAATCTCGTTAGGAATGATCCTTTTGATTAGACGAATTGGCGCAAGGAGGATAGCATAATGAGTGCAAAAAGTATAAATCAACTGGCGACAGTCTGTATGTGGATAGCGGGAGTGCTTATTTTAGGTATTTTAATGGCATTTTTAGGCTATATTTTATATAAAGGTCTTCCGGTCCTTTCGTTTGATTTTATTTTTGGAAAATCACGTGAATTGGAAGCAGGCGGTGGTGTTGGGGCACAACTGTTCAATTCTTTTTATATTTTATTTTTATCTATGTTAGTTTCTATTCCGTTGGCGATTGGAGCAGGAGTCTATCTTGCCGAATATGCAAAGGAGAACAGATTAACGTATCTCATTCGTTTAAGCACGGAAAGTTTAGCGACAGTGCCATCCATCGTTTTAGGTTTATTCGGCATGATTGTTTTTGTTAACTTTTTTAGGGCTGGTTTCAGCATTATCGGTGGATCGCTCACGTTGATGCTCTTAAATCTGCCAGTGCTTGTTCGAGTGACAGAAGAATCCATTCGTACAGTACCAAAATATTATAGTGAGGCCAGCCTAGCACTTGGGGCAACGAAGTTTCAAACGATTTGGAAAGTCGTTTTACCAAATGCAATGCCAGGAATTATCACTGGGATTACGTTGACGGCTGGGCGGGCACTGGGTGAGACGGCGATCTTAATTTTTACAGCAGGGACAACCGTGTCAAGACATTTGGGTGATACCAATGTGCTTGCCGCAGGCGAAACGTTGGCTGTACACATGTGGTATTTGATGTCAACGGGACTTGTTCCAGATCGTGTTGCGATTGCTGATGGCATTGGGGCACTATTAATTATCATGATTTTGATTTTTAATTTGGTCTTTGCTATTCCTGGAAGAATAATTCAAAAACGTACGGGAACTATGCGTTAATAAATGCTCAATTAAGGACTTAAAAGCGATAAGTCCTTAATTTTTTCTTATCTTATTTGCTGAAAAGATAGTGGAGGAAATGATGAAAATAGATAGGATAACACATCGGATGATTGATAGATTCCAGCAGTATCAATTAGAATTCAAGAATAAAGGCAAGCTTTCATTTGGTAGATTCAATAGAAAAAGGTTGTTAAACTGGTTCTCATTACTTAGAACTAAAGCTGCTATTTTTACAGCAGGTATCTGCTTCATTACGGCCTTAATCATTGGTGTTTATTTAATTAATCAAGAAATCGAAGATTTAACACAAATTGCAATCAACAATAATAATCAGGTTGCTGAACGGATTGGCGATGATATTAGTAAATATATTGAGAGTGAAAAAAATTTTTTAGTAGTAACAAGTGCAAATCGTCAAGTGCAAAGTATGAATGAAAAAATCATGAAAGCGTATTTGATGAATGTACAAGTTTATCGTAAAAATAATAGTATTGGCGTTACAGATGAAAAAGGACATGAAATATTAAGAACGGACGGACGCCCAGTAACAGATATTTCTACTCAGTCTTATTTCCAACAGGCGATGAAGGGAAATGTCGTTTTTTCTAAACCTATTAAACAGAATGGAAGCAATCAGTTAGCGATTATAGGTGCAACTCCGATTTATGGTATCGGTCAAAAAATTCAGGGAATATTAACCACTGATATTTATATTGAAGATATGAATCATTTGATTGAGCAAGTATTAGCTAAAAATCCTAGCTCAGGTATTGTTGTTGTGGGCCAAAATAGTATACCGATTTTTTATCAACGTAATCAGCAGGCGGTACAAAATCAAGAAGCCGTTAATGAACCATTTTTAACTGAAGCAGTAGAAAAACAAAATGGGCATACGATTCATATGATACGCGGTGAAGAATATCTTGTATCCTATCGTCCAATCGCCAATACTGAATTTATTGTAGTTACTACATATCCTAAAAAATTAGCAGTGCAATCGCTATTGATTATTTTAAAAAAATGTTTAACGGCACTTTTAATTATTGTTTGTCTTGTAATGTGTATTGCCGTTTATTGTACGAGAAAGGCTTTAGCTCCATTTGATCAATTGGTGTATGGTGTGAATCAAGTTGCGCAAGGAGATTTGTCTTATCGGCTAACGCATATGACTAGAGACGAATTTGGCAGTGTTGCGCAAGGTTTTAATTTGATGAGTGAAAATTTGCAGAAAATTGTAAGCTCTGTGAAACAATTAACGGATTCGGTTTTAGCTGAAATAAATTATATGGATGAAGAATGTTCTAATTCTCATCAAGGCAGTATTGCTGTTGAAGTTGCAACCAAGAGCATGCTTGATAAGTTAAAGGAACAAGGGCAAAAAACGGCGGGAACAAAAGCGACGATAGATAAATTAGTTGAAATTACGCAGAGTGTGGCGGCAGGAATTGAAAATACAGCTGCAGCTACCAATCAATGTGCAGATATTGCAGAGGATGGTAAAGGTACACTCATAAAAACAATTGATACAATGATAGATTTGGAAAAACAGGTGTTTGATTCGGTTGATACTGTTGGTGAGTTAAATCAGAATATGAAATCAATCAATGATATTTCTGAAGCGATACAGTCAATTTCCCAGCAAACGAATTTATTGGCTTTAAATGCTGCAATTGAGGCTGCCCGAGCTGGCACAGCTGGAAGAGGTTTTGCTGTTGTTGCGGAAGAAATTAGAAAATTAGCGAATGAATCAGCAATTGCAACAAAAAATATTACAAATATTACGCAAAAAATCATACTGGATACGAAAAAAGTATTAACGGTGATGCAAGATAGTGAGACAAAGGTTAAATATGGTGTCAAAATGATTAGAGAAAGTGATATTGCTTTTTCAAAAATTGGGGATCATATAAAAATCGCCAATGGGCAAGCCGATGTCATTACTGGAAGAACCAAGGAACAGGTTGCATTGTTTAGGCAAGTGTTGAATGAGGTTGATCATATTGACATATTGGCTAGAGACAATATTAAAAGCGCTAGTATCATTGAAAAAAATGGACAGGAACAATCGATGAGCACGCTTGAAATAAAAAGAGCAAATCAGCGATTGACTGACTTATCTTATGAATTAGAACAAGTAATTACTAAATTTACTGTGTAATAATTAACACATAATTTTTACACACTCCTATCATACTAATTTGTAGAAAGGAGTGTGTTTTTGTGCGTAATATAATTTGTTTGATGATGATTGGAATGTTTATGGTGGCTTTTACTGGATGTGATCTGAATCAGTCTCCAATGAAGGAGCAACAGGAAAACAAAAGTAATGATAATACGCAGTTAATAGAACCAACCTTGAGTGTGTATATGCACGAGACCGGCGAAACAAAACAGATGAAGTTAGAGGAATACTTAGCAGGTGTAGTTGCTGGTGAAATGAAAAATGATTGGCAAGTTGAAGCGCTAGCAGCGCAGGCGATTATGGCTAGGACATTTACGTTACAGGCTTTGGAGAAAGGTCAGTTGACGAAAGAAGGTACGAATGCTTCGACCGATATTAAAGAATTTCAAGCCTATAATGCTAGTGCGATTAATGACAATATTAGGAATGCCGTGCAAATGACACGAGGAAAAGTAGTCACTTATCAATCAACCCCCATTATGGGATGGTTTAACGCATCTGCCGGTGGACAAACAGCAATGGCAAAAGAAGGATTGGATTATAAAGAGGAAGATCCTCCGTTTATACAATCGGTATCATCACCAGATGATATGGCGCCAGCAGATGTACAAAGTTGGATGGC
>JARBTT010000021.1 GCA_029240055.1 Anaerosinus sp. | reverse complement strand
CGACAACGAAGTCACTATTCCTCCACCTAGGAATGCTTTTAACGATAACCTCATGCTCATACGCTGGAAAATCAGCTAAATTCACTTGATTCAATTCAATAATCTGTCCACAAAAATTTATTTTTACGCCAAATTTCTGGTTCCCCGTCAAGGTATAGTGTTGTTCTTCTAATAATGATTCACCAAAACTTTCATATTGTACATGTGCTTTCACAATTCCTTTTGCTCGAATTTCTTCATTATTCTTCCCAATTCCCTTAAGTAATACATCCCCAACTTGAACCTTATCGCCAACTTTAACTTTACTTTCCCCCATAATAGTGATACATTCCGTAATCATTCCTACCTTATCGGCAATGAGATCCCCCGGTGATTTATCCTCCGATGGCGCTACTACTTTTTCAACAATTTCCACTACCGCTCTCGTTCCAGTAAAATGAATTCCCACCCAAGCAACTTCCGGCACCGATAATAGAATTTCTTTCTCTAAATTTTTAGTATCTATTTCATCCTGACTAGCCCCAACACGCAAACCATTTGCCTCTATCATCCGATTAATTTTTTCTTGAGGAATATTTTTCAAACCAACAATGTCAATAAACCAAATATAACCGCTCAAAATATAAATTGCAATAAAAAAAACAATCACACCATAAAGTAATATTTTACGACGCTTTAACCGTTTAAAAAAGAAAGGTAAACCATAGGAATCTACAACAAGCACTTTTACCTTGGCTTTCCTTACAGCACCACGAATATGAAAAAAATCATGTAATGATAACCAAATAAATAAACTATCTTCTAGCTTCCTCACGCCCCACAATTGCATTTGCTTAGAAATACAAAGATTGATAAAACGTTCTTGGTTTTCACCTTGAACCTTTATTTTCACCGCGCCATTGATATAGCTAGAAATTTTATGTGTCATACTTTAGCTCCCCCACCATTCCTTCAATTAAAATTTGCTCTTTTTGTAGATGTCCTAACGTCAACTTTTCTCCCCGCACACATAAACAGCCTTGATTTAAATTGATTCTGATACAAGAAGAGGTGTATTCAATAATGCCCCGATGATTTTCAATTAAGAGTTGTTGATTGCCAAGCATTGTAATTCTTGGCAAATCGAGAACAATATCATCTGGCAATTCCAAAGCCTTAGCCAATCGCACCAATTTACTTCGTCTACGCATTTACCTCACCCCTTCATACTATATGTATGCAGAAGCAACTAACCTATAACACAAAAAAGAACTAGGTCACCACATATTGTAGTTACCTAGTTCTCCGTCTAACAACGATTATTTCGTATTGTTCCAATCGCCCCGACAGGAGCGTGTTGCCATATATTGATACGCCTTGGGTGGTTGTAATATTTGCGCATAACAGACTGCGTTAAGAATTACTTCGGGCTGAATAACAACTGGATTGACTGGTTTTGATTCCGTTTTTAATGGCTGATTGTTCACCTTTTCCGATTTTTTTATCTTTTCGATTGGTTTCGTTTTCACTACCATTGCTGCTTCGGCATAAACAATTGGCTTATCCGATTGCATGGTTGGAGCACCTTTGATTGGCGGAAGAATAATTTCTGGTCGTTTTTCTTGTGCGCCAACTTTTATCTTTATTTTCGATTTAGTATCCGGCAATTCAGATTGTTGCCGTTTCTTTTTCTTTCCTTCAATCGCATCCGTTATCACACTAAATACAACAAAAGCAATGATTGCAAATACTACCTCCATAACCGTTACCTAACTGGGCGGTCTTGGCTTGAAGCTTGCCCTTGACCTTGAGGAACACCGGCTTTACTAATTGCTTCACGCATTTGTGTATCAGCAGTAATGTTATTCATATTGTAATAGTCCATTACGCCGATTCTACCTTCACGAAGGGCTGCTGCCATCGCATGAGGCACTTCTGATTGTGCTTCTACGACTTTTGCACTCATTTCCTGTGTATATGCTTTCATTTCTTGCTCTTTGGCTACAGCCATCGCCCGACGTTCTTCAGCTTTCGCTTGGGCAATTCGTTTATCAGCTTCCGCTTGGTCTGTCATAAGTTCCGCGCCAATGTTACGTCCTACATCAACATCGGCAATATCTATAGAGAGAATTTCGAAGGCTGTTCCTGCATCTAGCCCTTTTGCTAAAACAGTTCTTGAGATATGGTCTGGATTTGCTAGTACATCTTTATGATCAACTGAAGAACCAACAGTCGTTACAATACCTTCGCCTACTCTGGCAATAATCGTAGCTTCGCCCGCACCACCGACCAAGCGATCAATATTAGCCCTTACGGTAACACGCGCTTTAATTTTCAGCTCAATCCCATTATGCGCGACAGCAGAAACGACTGGTGTCTCAATCACTTGTGGATTAACGCTCATTTGCACTGCTTGTAACACATCACGACCGGCAAGGTCAATCGCAGCGGAGCGTGCGAAAGGCAATGGAATTTCCGCTCTATGTGCGGCAATCAACGCATCAATTACGCGGTCAACATTCCCACCTGCTAAATAATGGGCTTCTAATTGATTCACACTGACATCAATACCAGCTTTATTCGCCTTAATGAGTGGCATAACAATATGGGCTGGTGGTACACGCCGAAGTCTCATTCCTACTAACGTAACAATGCTCACTCTTACCCCTGCAGCGATGGCAGAGATCCATAAACCCAATGGGACGAAATGCAAAAACACCATAACCACAACAATAACTAAAACAAGTAATAAACCTGAACCAAGTAATACTTCCAAATCAAAAACCTCCATTTCAAAATTAGGGTACATCCCTAACAAAGCATCTTGTAATAAACTCATATAGTAAAATCTAGATAAGCCTAGTCAATACGAGTTGCTATCTTCACTAGATTCGTCTAACGACAATACGACTACCATGGATAGAAACAACTTCGATTCTAGCATCTTTTTCAATGTAACTACCTTCTGATACAACGTCAAGCTTTACCTCATCAATAGAAACAGTCCCAGCTGGACGAAGTTCGGTAATAACATAACCTTCTTTGCCTAAAAATCCACTGTAATCATTGGTACTAATATAGCCCTTACTGACCGTTGACGTGTCTTTTAGAACAACCTTTGACCATAGTTTACTCGAAGGTAATTTTCTCACTACCAGAGCAAAAATCACGATAGCAAGGATTAGACTGACGATGAGTAAATATATTGCGGAACTTCCCCCACCAAGAGCTAATATGAAGCTATATAGAATAGCGATCATTCCCAGTCCAGCAAATATCCCGATGCCAGGCGTCAGTAGTTCAATGACAATAAACAAAACTCCGCCTAAAAACATTGCGATTTCAAAAAAGCTCACCATACCAGTCACCAATTGACTAAAAAAGAATACCCCCGCTGCAATAATACCAAGCAAGGCTCCAATCCCCATACCCGCTGTTTTCACTTCAACTAACAAGGATAAAAATATGATCGTGATTAACAATATCTTTATGATTGGTAATGCCCAAAATTCTGGTTGCATAATGCTAAGGCCTCCTTTCATCTGCAACTTTTCAGCAACTGTTTGTAATAAACATACACAATACAATTACCTTTCCCATATAAATATAATATAAATATAATATTTATATAACCTTCTTACCTCTATTCCACAAATATTACATAAATTCCTACGTTTATGCAAAAATAAAATCCAGTACTTTAAAAGTACTGGATTCATCTTATTGATTTAATAGTTCACGCACAATGTTGTTTACTAACTTACCATCGGCACGACCTTTTACTTTCGGCATCAATAGCGCCATAACTTTGCCCATATCTTTTGGAGTTGTAGCACCACTTGCTGCTACAGACTCACTGACTAAAGCACGAACTTCAGCTTCAGTTAACTGTTGAGGAAGATATGGCAATAATATTGCAATTTCTTGTTCAAGTTGATCAACCAAATCTTGACGATTTGCTTTCTTGAACTCTTCCATTGAATCTCTGCGCATTTTTACTTCTTTAGAGACTATATCAAGAACTCCTTCTTCAGCAAGCTCCTTTTTACTGTCAATCTCAACATTCTTTATAGCAGAACGAACCATACGAATAACAGAAAGGCGCAATTTACCTGCTTCTTTCGCTTTCATTGCCTGCTTCATATCTTCAGTCAATTGTTCTTTAAGAGACATATTTTCTCATACCTCCGAAACGAAATTTAAGCTTTAAATTTACGTTTACGTGCAGCTTCGGATTTTTTCTTACGTTTTACACTAGGTTTTTCATAGTGTTCACGTTTTCTAACCTCAGCAAGAGTACCAGCTTTTTGGCAAGTACGTTTAAATCTACGGAGTGCACTATCAATTGTTTCGTTTTTTCCAACTTTAACTTCTGACATCTATTTTCCCCCCCTCCACTCGACATGGGAGTGTACTGCTTAACTACACCTAAACATTATACATGAACTATGGTTTTATTGTCAACATTAACCTGGTGGCCAAGCCATCGCTCTTGCTCCTAGTATATGAAAATGCAAATGAGGTACGGTTTGTCCACCATCCTCTTTCGTATTCACTACCAAGCGGAAACCATTCTCTGCCAACCCTTGTTCATTTGCAATCTTAGGAATAACAGTTGCCATGATATGTAGCATCAATTGGCCATCATCACTGGTTAATTCAAGAAGGTTCGCAATATGTTTTTTGGGTACCACTAATACATGAACAGGAGCCACTGGGCTAATATCGTTAAACGCCACGACAAACTCATCTTCATAAACAAAATTCGTTGGAATTTCTTTGTTAGCAATCTTACAAAAAATACAGTCCATATCGGTCACCTCCTTTCCAGTACAAATCAAAGCATATCCTATAATACACTTTATCTTTTATTCGCCTTTTTTTACAAATTACCTGCTTTATATACTAACTTATTTGCAAATTTTACCCCATAAACCGTCTTTATATACTTTTTCCAAGGAAACATTATAAATTTCGCCACATAATACGGAATTAGCATCGACATAAACGCGGACATAATTATTAGTTAAACCATCAGCAATGCCTTCATGTTCTGATTCAAATAGTACTGATAATGTTTTACCGATAAAACGTTTACAATATTCCTGCGCTTTTTCGTCTGCCATCATCTGCATAGCGTGAGCCCGCTGCTTTTTGACATGCTCATCCACCTGATTGGAAAAGGTCGCCGCCGGCGTACCTTGACGTTTTGAATAAGGAAATACATGAATCTTTGCAAAATCCATCGACTTGGCAAAGACCAAGCTTTGTTCAAACATCTCATCGGTCTCCCCTGGAAAACCGACAATGATATCTGTAGAAATCGCAACATTTGGTACAGTGTCCATAACCTTATGGATAACTTGTCTAAATTCTGCCGTATCATAATGACGATTCATCATTTTTAAAATATCATCATGACCAGCTTGTAACGGCAAGTGCAAATGCGGGCAGAAACGCTCATCCTTCCATAAAATATCAAACAAAACTGGCGATAATTCAATCGATTCTAATGACCCCAATCTTAGCCGTTTTAAATCCTGAAGTTCAAGAACTGCTTTCACTGCATCGGCTAAGTTTACGTTTTCTGCTAAATCCCGCCCATATGCGCCTAAATGAATTCCCGTCAAAACAATTTCTTTAAACCCTGCCCGAACAAGCTTTTCGGCTTCTTCTTTTAGACTTTTTAGTTTGCGAGAACGAAGTGGTCCTCTTGCATAAGGAATAATACAATATGTACAGAAATTAGTACAACCCTCTTGAATTTTCAAGAAGGCTCGTGTTCTACCCGGTGCAGCAAAAAGTGGAATATCTTCAAACTCCTTTGCCTGCATAATATCTGTTATCGCATTCACAATGCCTTCTTCATGAGCCGCCCGTTCTACCAAATCAACGATTGTATGGCGTTCTTTGGTTCCAACGATTACTTTTACCCCTTCAATCGCCTCGACTTGATCAGGAGCGATTTGGGCATAGCAGCCTGTAACAGCGATAATTGACTGTGGATTGAGCCTCTTAGCCCTACGAATTAGCTGACGAGATTTTTTTTCACCTAAATGCGTTACCGAACAAGTATTGATAATATAAAAATCAGCTTTTTCATCAAAAGCAACAATATCATACTGACGTTCTTTAAACAAACCTTCCATGACCTCAGTTTCAAACTGATTCACTTTACAACCTAATGTTGTTAAAGCAACCTTTGGCAAAACATCAACCTCCTAAATCACCATTTTGATACATAACTAAACTAACTGCCGCAAGCGAAGCCGTCTCTGTTCGCAAGATCCGTGGTCCCATGGTAACGACTTTTGCACCATTCTCTTTACAAAGTACCACTTCTGCTGGGCTAAAACCGCCCTCTGGCCCGATGATAATCAAGAATTTACTGGCCATCGTTGTTTCTAGTAGCGTCTTAAGAGAGCTATCGGCTTGTCCCTCATAACACATAAATACTTCTACGTTATGCTCTAATTCTAGAAATAAATCCTTTAAAAGAGCAATCGGCTCTACACTTGGCAACAGGGTTCTACCACATTGCTTCGCCGCCTCATTTGCGATCTTCTGCCATTTTTTCTGGCGCGCCTCTTTTTTTGCGTGATCATATTTTACCACACAATTTTCACTCATAAGCGGACAAATTCTATGAACACCTAATTCTACCGCTTTTTGTACGATAAAATCCATCTTATCTGATTTTGGCAAACATTGTGCCAATGTAACCTCGATGGGCGCTTCGGTGTTTTCTTCGAGATACTCTATTATTTTTACAACCACTGTATGCTCAGCTATGTCTGTAATTTCTGTTTTAGCAATTCTGCCATCACCATCTACAACGATCAAATATTGGCCAATCTTATAACGAAGCACATGCGTAATATGATGTGCATCTTCGCCTGTTATTGTTACGATATCCGCTAACGGTTCACTGACGAAAAACCTTCTCACGATCAGACTCCTCCGTTACGAATAACCATTGCAGCCCAACCGCCTTCTTCAATTACTTTATCGACGATAAGGCCCTGGGTTAGCACCGCTTCTGTTACATCTCCCAAGCGGTCTGCGATGATTCCACTCGCAATCATGGTCCCACCAATTTTTAATTTATTTGGTATATCCTCTAATAAAAGAATGATGATGTCAGCAATGATATTGGCAATAATCACATCTGCTTTACCATTTACGCCTTTCAATAAATCACCTTGACTGACACTAATAATATCAGCTACATGATTAATGGCCACATTATCTTTCGCAATCTTAACCGCTAATGGATCAAAATCAACTGCGGTGACTTTTGTCGCACCAAGTTTTGCCGCTGCGATTGCAAGCACCCCAGAACCAGTACCCACATCAAACACTTCCATGCCACCAGTGATGATTGTTTCTAACTCACGAATACACATTGCCGTCGTATAATGCGTTCCTGTGCCAAAAGCCATACCAGGATCAAGTTCAATGATAATATCATTGGGGCTTGCCTGATATTCTTCCCAGGATGGTTTAATCACAATAATACCGCCAACTTTTACTGGATGAAAAAATTCTTTCCATGAAGTAGCCCAATCTTCCTCTTGAATTTGATTGCAAGAGATATCGCCCAGACCTTTATCAATATTATTTCCTGCTAATTGGTCCACTTCTTTTTCAAAAGCACGAAGCTTGTCGTCTAGCTCTTCGTCAACAGGTAAATAGGCTTTAACTGTAACAACTTCTGTATTTGTTGCTTCTGGTATATCGGTATAATCCCAAGCTCCTGAAACACGATATTCATTGACAAGTTTAGGGTCTTCTATTACGACACCAGTAGCTCCTAATTCATGAAAAATTTCCGCAATAATTTCATTTGCTTCATGTGTTGTTTTGATACTAATCTCAGCCCATTTCATGATCAATCTCTCCCTTAACAATTTATTGCCTTAGACAAGCAATGCCGAGGTATATTCCTCGGCTTTTGCTACATATTTTATGCTTCATTATTGTTTAAAAAAATTTTTTAAACCAGCTTTTTTGCTCTGGGTTTACATTCTCACCGCTTGCTTGTGCAAATTCACGAAGCATATCTTTTTGTTTTTCATTCAATTTTTGTGGTGTCAATACTTTTACTCTTACATGTTGATCACCACGACCTTGACCACGTAAATGTGGAATTCCTTTGTTTTTCAAACGCAAGATTGTCCCGGATTGCACTCCCTCAGGAATTTTCATCTTTACATTTCCGTCCAAAGTAGGCACCTCAATTTCATCACCAAGAGATGCTTGAACAAAAGTAATCGGTACTTCACAGATAACCTCTGTACCTTCACGTTGAAATAACTTATGAGGTTTTACGAAAATATAAACATATAAATCACCAGTAGAACCGCCACGTGTACCAGCTTCGCCTGCATTGCTAACTCTAATTCTGGAACCATTATCAACACCAGCTGGAACTTTTACGCTAATTTTACGTTTTACACGTTTTTTACCTTTACCACCGCAAGTTTTACAAGGCGTATGAACAATTTTACCTTCACCACCACAGCGATCACAAACCTTGGTATTGACCATGCGACCAAATGGTGTATTTTGGGCGAATTGCACTTGTCCTGCTCCTTTACAAGTTGGACAAGTTTCTGGATGCGTTCCAGGTGCAGCCCCCGAACCATGACAACTATCACATTCTTCTGTACGAGGAATGTTCAGCTCAACTTCTTTACCAAAAGCGGCTTCTTTAAACTCAATTTCTAAATCATAGCGTAAGTCACTGCCGCGTTCTGGTCCTGGTTGGCGTGAACCACCAAATCCACCTTGCCCACCAAAGAACATATCAAAGATATCACCAAAGCCACCAGCACCACCGTTACTAAATCCACCGAATCCACCAGCACCGCCGCCACTGCCATCAAAAGCAGCATGACCAAATTGATCATATTGTTCCCGACGCTTAGAATCTGACAAAACTTCATAGGCTTCATTTGCTTCTTTAAATTTCACTTCTGCCACTTTAGGATCATCACGATTAACGTCAGGATGATACTTTCTTGCTAGTTTTCTAAATGCTTTTTTTATTTCGTCATCTGATGCATTTTTAGATACACCTAGCACTTCATAATAATCGCGCTTACTCACATTACACCATCCTAAACATGTATCATTTAGCCGTAAGACTCCGACCAAAAATTAGTCGGAGTCATTCGGCATTTACTCTATATTCATCTTAAATTAAATTATTTTTTTTCGTCGTCAACAACTTTATATTCAGCATCGACTACATTTTCATCTTTTTTCGCTTGTTCGCCAGCTTGTTCATTAGGCGCGCCTTGCCCAGCACCTGGGTTTTGTGCTTCTGCGGCTTGATATGCTGCTGCACTCATTTCATATAAAGGTTTTGTAAGCTCTTCAGTTGCAGTTTTGATTGCTTCAAGATCTGTTCCTTTTAAAGCTTCTTTTACTTTTTCTGCAGCTGCTTCGATTTTTTCTACTTGTGTTTTATCCGCTTTGTCGCCTAAATCTTTAATGGTTTTTTCTGCTTGATATACCAAAGAATCGGCGTTATTTCTTACTTCAACTTCTTCTTTACGTTGTTTATCTTCTGCCGCATGTGCTTCTGCTTCTTTCACCATGCGATCGATATCATCATTGCTCATACCACCGGAAGTCGTAATGGTAATTTTTTGCTCTTTGCCAGTACCAAGATCTTTCGCTGATACATGAACAATACCATTTGCATCAATATCGAAGGAAACTTCAATACGAGGTACGCCTCTTGGAGCTGGTGGAATATCAGATAATTCGAAACGACCAAGTGTTTTGTTACCTGCTGCCATTTCACGTTCCCCTTGCAGTACATGAATATCAACAGATGGTTGATTATCAGCGGCCGTAGAGAAAGTTTGGCTCTTAGAAGTCGGGATTGTCGTATTACGTTCGATGATTTTTGTGCAAACGCCACCCAAAGTTTCAATACCTAAGGAAAGTGGAGTTACATCAAGTAATAATACATCTTTTACTTCCCCAACAAGTACACCAGCTTGGATTGCTGCACCAATTGCAACACATTCATCTGGATTTACGCCACGATGTGGTTCTTTGCTAAGATTTTTCTTGATTGCTTCTTGTACTGCTGGAATACGGCTAGAACCACCAACTAAGATAACTTTGTCGATTTCACTAGTAGAAAGACCGGAATCTTGTAATGCTTGACGAGTTGGTCCCATAGTTGCTTCTACAAGGTCTGCAGTTAATTCATCAAATTTAGCACGAGTTAACGTTAAGTCTAAATGTTTTGGACCAGATGCATCAGCTGTAACGAATGGCAAATTGATATTGGTTGATAAAACGCCAGACAATTCAATTTTTGCTTTTTCTGATGCTTCAAGTAAACGTTGTGTTGCCATTTTATCAGCGGATAAATCAATACCACTTTCTTTTTTAAACTCAGCAACCATCCACTTCATTACGCGCGCATCGAAATCATCACCACCCAGACGGTTGTTACCGTTGGTTGCTTTAACTTCAAATACACCATCACCCAATTCAAGAATGGATACGTCGAATGTACCACCACCTAAGTCAAATACTAAAATTGTGTGTTCTTCACCTTTATCCATGCCGTAAGCAAGCGCTGCTGCTGTAGGTTCATTAATGATACGAAGTACCTCAAGACCAGCAACTTTACCAGCATCTTTTGTTGCTTGACGTTGGCTATCATTGAAATATGCAGGAACTGTAATAACTGCTTGTGTTACAGTTTCACCAAGATAGGATTCCGCATCTGTTTTTAATTTTTGTAAAATCATTGCCGAAATTTCTTGTGGTGTATATTGTTTGCCATCAACAGTTACTTTATAATCAGTACCCATATGGCGTTTAATTGAGCTAAACGTATTATCAGGATTTGATACTGCTTGACGTTTTGCTAATTGTCCTACCAAACGTTCGCCAGTTTTTGAGAAACCAACCACCGATGGAGTAAGACGACTACCTTCTGTATTCGCTATAACAGTAGGTTCGCCACCTTCCATTACTGCTACTACTGAGTTTGTTGTACCTAAGTCAATACCTATTACTTTTGCCATTATAAAATCCCCCTTGCAAAATATATCAATCTTTTTTATCTATAAGTAAATTTTAATTACTAACTACTTTTACCATACTTGGTCTTACAACGCGACCGCATACGCTATAACCACGTTGTAATTCTTCCATAACAGTATCATCTTCCTGTGTTTCATCAGCAGCACGCATGATTGCTTCATGAAAATTAGGATCAAATTTTTGACCTACTGCATTGATTGGTTCAAGACCATTTCTTTCTAAAGTAGCAACGAATTGTTTGTAAATCATTTCAACGCCATCTTTTAAAGAACTGCTTTCTGCGCTTAAATCAGCTGCTAAAGCACGTTCAAAATTATCTAGTAGTGGCAACAATTCTTTGATTAAATTTTGTGAAACAATTGCGGATAATTCTTCTTTTTCTTGCCGTGTACGGCGCCTAAAATTATCAAAATCAGCTTGCAAACGTTTTACACGATCGACTTGTTCTTGCACAAGTTTATCTTTTTCTTCCAATTCGGATTGAAAACGTGCAGCTTCATCATTTTCTGTTACTTCTTCTGCAGTTTCTACCACTTGTTCATTGTTTTCTTGACCTTCTACATTTTCTACAGTTTCTTTTTTTTGCTCTTCTGCCATTATTGTACTCTTCACCTCTTTAAATATCGGGCATAGGCACTACCTTATCAGCGCTGCCTTCCGCCACTTTACGAATGATCTTATCAATTCTTAATATTGCAACTGCGACCTCGCCTGCTGCTTTAATAGCATGATACTTGACTAACATTGGATCAACCACGCCAAGTTCCAGCATATCCACAACCTTCCCAGTATCGCAATCTATACCTAACGTATTGCACTTGTGCTCAATTTGAGCACTGATCACTTCTTCTACTTTTTCTAGTTGGTTAAAGCCAGCATTTTCAACGATTTGCGATAGTGGGCGCTTCAGCGCATGCACTACACAATCCGTTCCATAAGCGGACATTCCTTTGGTTGTTTGACGCATTGTTTGTACTTGCCTTGCAACTGCGATTTCAATCGACCCGCCACCGGATATATAACCACCTTTTACCGTAGCCTGCACACTCGATGCCGCATCTTTAGCAATCCGTTCGCGTTCACCAGCAACCTCTTTCGTTGCTGCACCAACCAAAACAGTCGCCATGGGCTTGCCTTTACCACCTAATATACGTACTTGTTTGAGTCTCTCATCTTCATATACTTCACTAGCATAACCAATATATTTTTCAATATCCGAATTTGCTTTTTTTATACCCGTACGTTTAATCAGTCGTGCACCAACATGTTCAGCCACACGCTCCAATTCCATATGTTCCACACGCCTAAGCACCATAATGCCAGCATCCGTAAACATCTCCTCGGCTACCTCACTCACATTACGATCCACTAATACCACATTTACTTTTAAATCAATGATCTTTTGAACATTTACTTTAAATTCATTTTGTAGATCCATATATTTTTGAAAGCCTGCCTCTGTACCAAGGGCCTCACTACTGATTTCTTCACATTGCAAAGCATCATCAATACTTAATACCTTCGCATTGTGAAAATGCTTCGGCATCTCGGTGCTCATGCGTTGTTTATGGATAACTACCCCCATGAATACTTGATTTTCAGCACATTCTTGTGAACTAATGATATCTGATAGCTTAAAATGAGACTCACAAAGCTTTTCTTTGCCAATCAAATTGGCAGCTTCAATAACAAGATTTGCAATATCGCCATATTCACGACCTGCAACGATCGCAATATTCTTTAACATTCTATCATTCAGATGCTCGACTTGTCGACCATTTGCTTTGATAGCAGCTAAAGCCTCTGCAATACCAAATTTAATTCCTTCAATCACTTTTGTAACTGGCACGCCACGTATTACTTGATCAAGACCTTCAGTTACTAAAGCAGCAGCCATAATCGTTGCGGTTGTTGTTCCATCACCAATTTCAGCTTGCTGCGCTTTCGCAATATGAATCAATAGGCGTGCAGCTGGATGATCGACTTCCATTTTATCTAATATGGTTACACCATCATTAGTTATAATTACTTCACCAAAACGATCCACGAGCATAGTATCTAGCCCTTTAGGTCCAATTGTACCTTCGACCGCATTACTTACAGCACGAATAGCATTTGCATTCGTCACCAAAGCTGACAACTTACCTTCCACTTCAGCACTACTTTCTGCCTGCTTTAATGTCATTTGGGTACTCCTCCAAATATATCGTTATAAAAACTCCTATAACTTATATTTTTTTAATATTTGCCCTAGATTACTATTCATAAAATCAAGCAATGTCATAATTTTACCATATTCCATTCGCGTTGGCCCAAGTACTGCAATCGTACCAATAATTTGACCATCTAACTTATAGGTCGCACTAATCATACTGCACTCTTGAATTCCACTATATTTATTTTCTTGACCAATCGTAACAGCAATGCCTTCACCATCGTGTGCGTGCAATAAATCACACAACAATTGTTCTTCCTCAAGCATCAAAAAAATATTTTTTACTTTATCAATATCGCGAAATTCCGGTTGATTTAAAAGTTGTGTCGTACCACCTAGGTAAACACGTTCTTTTTTATCAACGGTGAGAGCTTGGCTAATCGCTTCCATTGCAACATCAAAGAACCTTGAATTTGCGAGTACATCCGCTTTAATTCTTCGTAAAACAGATGGCTTAATCGAATCCAATGCTTGCCCTGCCAAATGTTTATTTACAACCAAAGCAATGCGTTGTAAATCTTCAACAGTAGTGCCGCTTGGCATGACAATTACTTTATTTTCAACAAATCCAGAATCTGTCATAACCACAACGATGACACGACTTTCATCTAACGGTAAAAATTGCAAATATCTAAATGTAGCTTGTGATAACTGTGGTGCTAAAACCAACGAAATATTTTTAGTCATTCTTGATATGATTTTTGCAGTTTCTTGGAATACTTCCTCAACCCGTCTTACTTTTACATCATACCAATTACTGATTAAATTGATTTCCTTTTCAGTTATCGTCTCCGGTGATAACAAGGCATCCACATAAAGTCGATAGCCTTTCGCCGAAGGAATACGCCCTGAAGAAGTATGGAGTTGCTCAATATACCCAAGTAATTCTAAATCCGCCATTTCATTACGAATGGTAGCCGGACTAATCCCAAGGTCATATTTACGAGCAATTGTCCTTGAACCAATAGGTTCTGCGGTGGAAATATAATCATTAATTATAGCCTGGAGAATTTTTCGTTTACGCTCATCAAGCATCTTCCCACCTCCTATTGTTAGCACTCTATACTAGTGAGTGCTAATGTCTAATAAAAACATACCACTACTTAATTAAAATGTCAATAAACAACTTCATTTAATCTAATAAAAATTCACAAAAAACTTGATTACCATATTTCATCCCTAGCTCAGTTAAATAAATATGTTTTTCATCTTGTTCTATTAACTTCTTTGTTTTCAACCTATCTATAATATGACCATAAGCATAAAAAAAGTTACTACTAAATTTTGCATCAAATTTTTCTATATCAATGCCACTTTTTGTTCTGAGTGCCAAAAAACAAAATTCTTCCATCAACACCTTTGGGTCTAGTTTTTCACACTGTTCTTGCGGGGATACTCCTGTAGAAATTCGCTGCATGTATTCTTTTACATTCGATACATTTGAAAAACGCTTAGCTTCAAAATAAGAATGGGCTGAAGCCCCTAGCCCAAGATAAGGCTGGTCTTGCCAATATTTCAAATTATGTTTACTTTCAAAACCACTGCGCGCAAAATTTGATATTTCATAGCGTTGATACCCATATTGCGGCAAGGAACTCATCACGAGTTCATACATCGCTTCGTCTACTTCTTCACTCGGCAAAGCAAGTTGATTTTTTTCCTCTAATTTTGCAAATACGGTACCAGGCTCAACTTTTAACCCGTAAATAGAAATATGTTTGACAGGAAGTTTCGTAGCTTGCAGCATACTTTCCCTGAGATCATCCATGGTTTGCTGTGGTAAACCATACATTAAATCTAGACTCATATTTTGAAAACCAACTTTTTCTGCTAAATTGATGGCTTCAATCGATTGCTGTTGATCATGAATACGACCAATTCCTTTTAATAAATGATCATTAAAACTTTGCACGCCAAAACTCAGACGATTTACCCCATTTTGAAAAAGCGTCGTTAATTTTTCTCCATCAACCGTCCCAGGATTCACTTCTATCGTCCATTCTATCTCTGGCGAAATCACAAAAGCTTGTTTTACCTCAGCAATGATTTGTTTCAGTAGCTTGGCGCTTAATACCGTTGGTGTTCCGCCGCCAATATAGATCGTATCTACAACATATGCCGAGAAAATACCGCCTTGCGCAGCAATTTCTCGGCGCAAGGCGGTTACATAGTCTTCCTGTAAATCCTCTATATTTGCATAGGAAGGAAAGTCACAATAAAAACATTTTTGCTGACAAAACGGTATATGAATATATAAACCCAAATTCATAATACCCCTCCTAAGCTTAGTCAATTTTCAAAATTGCCATAAACGCTTCTTGGGGAATTTCAACATTCCCCACTGACTTCATGCGTTTTTTACCTTCTTTTTGTTTTTCTAGCAATTTACGTTTACGAGAAATATCACCGCCATAACATTTTGCCAATACATCCTTACGCATCGCGCGAACCGTCTCACGGGCGATTACTTTATTACCAACAGCCGCTTGAATCGGAATTTCAAACATCTGCTGTGGAATGATACCTTTTAATTTTTCTGCCAATTGACGCCCACGATGCGCTGCTTTATCTTTATGTACGATAACTGATAAAGCATCTACAGGATCGCCATTGAGTAGGATATCTAACTTCACTAACTTAGAGGTTTGATAATCGGTTATTTCATAATCAAGCGAAGCGTAACCACGCGTAGAGGATTTCAAACGATCAAAATAATCATAAATAATTTCACTGAGTGGAATATGATACGTGACCATGACACGATTCACATCAAGATATTTCATATCTTTGAATTCACCGCGTTTTTCTTGTGAAAGTTCCATCACTGTACCCACATAATCATTTGGCACAATCACTGTTGCTCTTACATAGGGTTCATCAATACGCTCTATTTCTGTAACTGGTGGCAAATGTGAAGGATTATCAATTTTAATCATTTCACCATTCGTCTTATAGACATGGTAAATTACGCTTGGTGCTGTTGTAATTAAACTTAAATTATATTCGCGTTCCAAACGTTCTTGAATAACATCCATATGAAGAAGCCCAAGAAACCCACAACGATAACCAAAACCTAAGGCAATCGAAGTTTCTGGCTCGAACAACAATGAAGCATCATTTAATTGCAACTTTTCTAACGCATCTTTTAAATTATCGTAATCGGAACTATCCACTGGATACAAACCACAATATACCATTGGATTGATGCCACGATACCCAGGCAATGCTTTTGCCACTGGACGAGTCGCATCCGTAATCGTATCCCCAACACGAACATCTTTTACATTCTTTATGCTACCAGCAACAAAACCAACTTGCCCCGTACCAAGTTCTTGTATATTGGTCAACGCTGGTCTAAAACAGCCAACCTCGGTTACTTCAAATTCTTTATTCGTTGCGATCATTTTTAATTTCATGCCAGGTTTGATCGCTCCATCCATAACCCGCACATAAGCAATAACGCCTTTATAAGCATCAAAATGGGAATCAAAGATTAGCGCACTCAGCGGTGCACTCGTACTACCACTTGGTGCTGGTACTTTCGCTACAATGGCATCTAAAATTTCTTCGATACCAATCCCAACTTTTGCACTGGCAAGAACAGCGTCAGAAGTATCTAAACCGATAACATCTTCTATTTCTTGTTTCACCTTTTCTGGTTCCGCACTTGGTAAGTCAATTTTATTGATAACTGGAATGATTTCCAAATCGTTTTCTAATGCGAGGTATACGTTTGCTAACGTTTGCGCTTCAATTCCCTGCGCAGCATCAACAACGAGCAGTGCGCCTTCACAAGCAGCTAAACTTCTTGATACTTCATAAGTAAAATCGACATGCCCTGGTGTATCAATTAAATTAATTTGATACATTTCACCATCTTTACCAATATAGTCTAGACGAACAGCTTGTGCTTTGATCGTAATTCCACGTTCACGTTCTAAATCCATTTGATCAAGGACTTGCGCTTCCATTTCACGTTTCGATAAAGTGCCGGTATATTCAATAAGACGATCAGCAATCGTCGATTTGCCATGATCTATATGCGCGATAATAGAGAAATTACGAATATTCTTTGTTTGCATTTTTTCCTCCTGTAGCCTAAATCTACAAATACTTCTCTAAATTATAGCATTGTATAGTCAAAACCTGCAAGTATTACAATATCGTTTCGAAATAATTACCGACTTCTTTTATCCAATCCGTATAATACAAGCTCACATCTTCTGCCAAATTGTAAAACGTTGCAGCGGCTTGCTGATAAACCTCGCTGACATGATTTTGAATAATAAGATCATGATTTAAGGTTAATTCATCAATCTGCATCTCCACAACTGAAGTGCCTATTATAATAAAAAGTAGAAAAATCAATATCCCTTTTAGCATTCGCCCTAACCAGATCCGTTCGACTCTACGCATACTTCACCTCAACTATTGCCCTGTAAAATTCCTGCAAGCACATCACCCAGCATTTCCATAGAACGCATTGCTTCCTCATCGCTGGTTTCCTCACTTCCTACTTCAAGCAATAAGGCATGTGGATGCAAATGCTGATTGTAACGCCATTCATCAAATGTAATTCCTCTAGATAATCCCGGATACTTTTCATTACATTTTTCATCAATCAATTTTGCTAGAGCGTAATTTTCTTTCCAATGTGGCTGTGGCAAATCAGCTTGCCCTTGTGCAACAAGAATAGTAATTTTAGCTACCGTTTCTCCGTTGACCGAGGCAATCACATTTTCTCGCTTGGCGGCATCTCTGTGAATATCAAAAATCATTTGTATCGAAGGGTTTTCTTTTAAAAGTCTTTTTACAGTAACCTCTGATGCACTATAGGCTTTCATAAAGCTTGGAGAATCATGAATCGTCGTATCTTGCACTCCAGAAATTCCTTGATTTACCAAAGATTTAATCAGCGCATCACCGACTTCGATAATTTGCCCCCTTTGTCCACCTGGACTATGGGCTACGCCAGAACTAGGAATAAATGATTCTGATGTATGGGTATGATATACAGCCACAACAGGCTTGCCTAAATTTTTAGCTACATTAAAGGAAGGTAATTTCACTTTCGTTATGGCTGGCATACTTACCAAATTATTTTTTTGCACTGCTACCCTTGGTAACTCTGCCCTTAAAATAGAGCTCAAATCATTACCATTAATATTAGTAAAAAGAATCAACGTTTCATTCAGCCAATCCCGCATGGAGCGCTGAACAGTTGTATCTTGATTTGCTTTCAGCTCATTTGAATGGGCTAGTCCGGGAATGCCCCAAAATAAAAAGTCACGCCAAGTGGCTAGTCCCATAAACATCGTATTTGTTGAATGCATCGCTACTACAGGTACCGTTGCATTCGACAAATACGTATAAAAACCACTCAACATAACAGTAGCAACCATAACATGAATCAATAGCATTTTCTTACTGGTATTCAACAAGTGCTTTTTTTGCATTCTCGTCACTATAGTTCCCCCTATTGCTATAGAGCGAAATTTTACTTACATACGATGTATATGCAAACAAGCTACTATATATACTTGATACAGGTATGAATATTTTCGTAATCAATCTTCTCATGTAGCGCTTGGTTGATGCCCTTTGCAACCACTGTAGAAATATCAGTAATAATCTGATCAATTTCTTTTGGTGTAACCATTAAATTACCTAATGTTTCTGGCAATACTTGTCGAACAATCGTTTGACATTCGTTAGCTGATAGCGTTTCCATACTTTTAAAATAACGTGCAAAAGAAGCATGCTCTTTCAGGGCATGAATCGTGTCCATCGCAATCGTTGAGGCATGTACTACCGTTGGTACACCAATCGCAATGACCGGCACGCCGAGCGTTGCTTGGTTCAAGCCAAATCGTTTATTATCAACACCCGATCCCGGGTGAATTCCCGTATTGGCAAGTTGAATCGTCGTATTCACCCGGTGACTGGCGGCAGCAGCAAGCGCGTCAATCGCAATTACCATATCCGGTTTTATTTTTGTAACGATCCCTTGAATAATTTCCGCTGTCTCCATTCCTGTAATACCAAGTACGCCTGGTTCAATCGCACAAACAAGGCGCATATGATCTTTTACATCATCCAATAGCATATCTTTTAGATGCCTGGTCACCACCAATTTTTCTATCGTTTTAGGTCCCAATGCATCCGGCGTAATATTACGATTTCCCAAACCCACTACTAAAACGGTGGCTGTACTACTTATTTTAATCAATCCATTTAATTCCTCAGCTAGAAATTCTGCTATTTTTTCATGTAAATCCGCATCATTGTATTTTAAGCCTTGGGCCTCAATGGTAATGTATTTGCCGATTGGTTTTCCTAAAGCATCTTCTGCTGCTTGATTTGTAATATTTACCCTTGTAATCAATACGTCTTCATCTTTGCTCGTTACTACGTCAACACCAGACACATCATGTGAAACATGGTTTGTCACCATCTCGCGTGCTTCAATTGCTAAGTCTGTTCTGATTGTCATAAAATTTTGCATTTCATCGCTCCTTATTGTGTGAAAAATTACTAAATATTCTTAAAAATAAATTTTTATTGACCAGCAATAAAAATTTGGCTATACTAGTTCGTAGTTTATGTCTTTATCGAAGAATTCATGCTTGCATTTTAGATAAGTACATGCTAGAATATTTAGGTAAACAAACCCTTAAGGAGGTGAAACACTTGCCAAATATTATTTCATCTGTACGCAGCGTAAAATCTGACGCTGAACGTCGTGCAAAAAACTTCGCTGCAAAATCAGCTGTGAAAACTGCTGCTCGTAAATTAGTAGAAGCTATTGAAGCTGGTCAAGCTGATGAAGCTAAAGCCCTCCTTATCAAAGCTAGCAAAACTATTGATACTGCAGCTGCTAAAGGTGTTTTCCATAAAAACGCTGCGGCTCGCAAAAAATCTCGTTTAGCTCGTAGATTTAACGCTTTAGCTAAATAGTTTTACATTATGTGATAAAAAGCCTATCCCTGAGGATAGGCTTTCTTATTGCTCTCTTACTTATACTTACTGCAAAAAAGATGGTTCATTTGATTTTTTCAAATGAACCATCTTTTTTTAAGCGCACAATTCAATAATAATGTTTTCTAACAAAATACAATTGCTTTGTCCTGACTTAAGCTTATAATCAGCATCCGCTAACTGAAGCAAAGCATTTTTTAATATTCCTTCATTAAAATTTTTACTTTTATTGACGAGCCTTTCCGCAATAATCGGTAACAAACCCAATTTTCCCGCAATGATCTTACTCGGCTGTCCTTGCTTAGCAAGTAATTTTGCTTGCCATAATTGCCGAGCATGGCGACTTAGCATCGTAATGATTTTAAGCGGATGTTCTCCGGCGATGACTTGTTCCGACAACAATTGCAACGCTTTTTTTACTTTTTTATCACTAATCGCATCCAGCATTGCAAAGATTGAAACTTCTGGAATACTAGCTAAAAGTTTTACTAGTTCTTGCTTGCTTATCATTTTTTTATCACTGGCTAACGCGACTTTATCAAGTTCTTGGTCGAGAAAACCTAATGAAATATGGTTCATCACGCTAGTTAATTCTAAAAAATACTCATAGGCATCACGGGCAAATTGCCGATCCATCTCACGCAATTTTTCCTGTAACCAGTCTTTTACTTCCCAAGCTTTTATCGGTAAAACTTCAACAACAGCACCATATTTCGCAATCGTTTTATATAACTTACGGCGTTTATCCGCTTTTTCAGGAGTAAGTAATAGAAGTACACTATAGGGCGGCATATCCGCGAACAACTCGATGATTTTGTCCTCTGCCTTACTGCTAGAATTTTCATGATCGGCATTTTTTTTGCGCTCTTTAAATAAATTTGTATTGCGAATCACGATCATATTTTTTTCACCAAAAAAAGGTACCGTATCAATTAACTGAATCAAGGCTTCTATTTCCACATCGCCATTCATTACATTAAGTCCATCTTGCTCACCTTCGGGCAATAACTTGGCAATAATTTTTTTTTCTAATTTACTGGCTAAAAACGTTTCTTCCCCGCTAATCAAATAAATCGGCTTCGTTATGTTTTTATTGAGTTCTCCTACCGCTTCAAAATAATTCATGCTTACTCCTTTTTGTCTGTTAAACTATCTCTATTAAAAGTATCTACAGTTAGCGTCTTACCATCACTAGCAAACACAATAGCACCACAGGTATCCGTTCTAAGCACAGTTGCTTGCTGCTCTAAACGTTCCACTACTTTTTGATTCGGGTGTCCAAACGTATTATTTGCCCCAACGGAAATGACCGCATATTGTGGGTCGACTGTTTGAAGAAACTCTGGAGTCGAAGAGGTTTTCGATCCATGATGAGCAACTTTTAACACCGTACTTTTTAAATTTGCTTGATTCTTTACTAATTCTTTTTCGCCATCTGCATCTAAATCCCCTGTAATTAGAAAGCTATGTTTTCCATAAGTAATTTTAAACACATTAGAAACTTCGTTTCCACTACCAGCCTTGACCGGATCTAACGCTTGTAGTACTTGCACTTTTACACCATCGACAACAAATTCTTCGCCTGTGTAAGCTGCAGCAAAGGAAGCGGTCTCTTGTAAGCTAGTTTTAAATACTTTGGCATACTCATTTCTATTCTCTTTGCCAATGATAATATGCTCTACCGGAAGATGCCTGCGAATTGCCGCTGCACCACCAGCATGATCTTCATGCACATGTGTCAATAAAAGATAATCTACCTTGGTTACCCCATAATGCTTCAAATAAGGAACAACGACGCGCTCACCCACATCAAAATCACCCAATAGAGAGAGGACCCCGCCAGTATCAATCACAATGTTTTTTCCATGGGGCGTTGTGAATAGCATGGCATCCCCCTGCCCCACATCGATAAAATGCATCCGAACAGGTTCACTATGGTTTTGATAGCCGATGATAATAAAAACTAGGACAACACTACTCCCTAGCAGCTCTTTTTTATAGGTGCTCCAATATTGTTCTAAAGAGCCTGACCTCAATTGTAATAATACAAAAACGCCTGCTAAAGCGATATAGTAACAAACGCCACCCCAAATACCAATGGACGGTACATATAAATTTCCACTAGGTATAGCCGCAACAGCACTAGTAAGTTGATACACTAGGCCAATCGCTAAACTGCAATACACAAACAGAAGTGCCTGCCCGATTGGAAAGATCACGCCAATGATCACCCCAAACAAACCAAAAATAATCATATTCTCAATGATTGGCACTACTAGGATATTCGCGATTAGCGCACTCAAAGAAACACTATTAAAGTAC
>JARBTT010000173.1 GCA_029240055.1 Anaerosinus sp. | reverse complement strand
GTAAAAAGAACAAATTTAAAACGTATACTGAGTATACGAAAATATTACATTTATTAACAATAAATACATGCGGAATATATATAATTTTAAGGGGGAATTTTAAAAATGAAAATAATTGAAGCAAAAGAATTTGATGTGAAATTAATTGATGCAACTGCCATAGCTGAAACAGAAATAAGGGACAAGCAAAAAGCGGATAAAAACCATCAAAAAGGATATGAAGAAGATATAAAAAATATAGGTAACACAATTGGTAAAGTAGGGCAATTATATCCTATCTTGATAAGAAAATTGACAAAAGAAGAAAAAGATAAGTCCGATAAAAAGACGGCCATATACGGAATTATTGACGGTCATACACGTTTTGCTGCTAATCAAAAAAATAAAATATATGCTGCTGTTGTTGAGTTAGGTGAAAATGAAGATCAGAAAAAGCTTGCTTTGATTGCTAATTTTGCAAAGTCTGAAATGACTATGGATGATAAAGCGGAAGCTGTGTATCAAGAGCAAGAACGACTAAAACGATTATCAGAAGATAACGTAAAATTAGGCAAGAAAAAAATAAGTTCGTCTCTTGAAACATTAGCGCGTACCTTTGGGATAAGTAAAGGATATGTTCAGAAACTTATAAGTTATCATAATCAAAAGATGAAACAAGCAAAAGATAATGATAATAAAAATGATGGTAATGCAGAAACTAGGATGAACGATTTTACAGATAAGTATGAATTAAAAATCAATGATATCAAAAATAGCATGAAAGTTATTATAGAAGAAACTGATGCGAATCTGGCTTTGGATAGTATTAAAGAAATAAAAAAATTCACTAAAGAAATTATAGAATATCTTAACTACATAGAAGAACATAAGCCAGAAATAAAAGCCGCTAAGAAAAGAAAAGAAGAAATAAAAAAGGCATCAAAAGAGTTTGAGCATAAAAAAGAAAAATTCGAAAAATTACAAGGAAAAATCGAAAAGCTTCAGAAAAAATTAAATGCAGAAACGAATAAAAAAATTAAGGATAAGCTACAAAAAAATATAAATCAAAAGCAGCAAGAATACAATCATCTTAAAATAGAACTTGAAAATTTAGAACAAATAATAAATCCAGCAGCATAAATTAATAAAATTGAAGCCCTCTCACTTTGATAAGCGATTTCATATACTTTATTAAAGAAGGAGTGGAAGAAGATATATGAGTAAATGGTTTGATGAATCAGAATTTGTTTGTAAATGCTGTGGGCAGTTACCACCTAATGGTATTGATCAAAATCTTTTAAATCTATTAGATGATATCCGCGAAGCAGTCGGTACGTCTTTAACTGTGAATTGTGGTTATAGGTGCGCGCAGCATAATGCAGAAGTTGGTGGAGTACCAGATAGTCAGCATAACGGAAATCCTTGTACAGCTGCTGATATTGATGCAACAGATGTTGGCGTAGAAGAACTAGCACAATTGGCAGAAACGGCAGGTGCCGATGGTGTAGGTCGCTATTTTGGCGAAGCGGGTACTTTCTGTCACATCGATGTAAGAAGCGGAAGAATTGGCGATACGGTTAGATGGACAGAAGGAATATGAAGAAAATTTGTTAGTTGAAAAGTTAGCTATAAAGTTAAAATAAGGTATATGTTTTAAGCAAATAACTGTAAACAATGGACCGAAATAAATAATTTGTTGGCCAATGTGTAAAATTGCTTGCCAAAAATAAACCGTTATGTTATCCTGTAATAGATATTTGAAATACATTGCAGAGGAATAGTAGGATTTTTAAAGTCATCAGAGAGCTGTTGGATGGTGAAAAACAGCGATGGAGAAGATTTGAACTCGCCTTGAAGTAGCTCGCTGAAATGAGAAGAGTAGGTGGAGACGGAGCCTAACCGTTAGCGTAGGAGGATATAAGACTTGAATTCGAGTCCGTATCTGTGAGAGTGCATACTATAATTGTAGTATGAATTAGAGTGGTAACACGTAAGATGTAAGTCTTTCGTCTCTTTGTGTAGAGATGGAAGGCTTTTTTGTTGTAATTTAAAGTTGATATGAGAGAGGATGTAAGAGATGAAAAATTTTGAAAAGTATACAAGAGGATATTTCATGCCGCCAGTGGTAGACATGAGTTGGACACAGAAAGAATATGTGGATAAAGCACCAATGTGGTGTAGTGTAGATTTACGTGATGGCAATCAAGCCTTGATTATCCCAATGAATCTAGAGGAAAAAATCGAGTTCTTTAAATTTTTAGTGAAAATTGGTTTTAAAGAAATTGAAGTTGGTTTTCCCGCGGCTTCTGAAACAGAGTATGAGTTCGTCAGAAAATTAATTGAAGAAAATCTGATTCCAGATGATGTGACCATTCAAGTACTGACACAATCGCGAGAACATATCATCAAGAAAACTTTTGAAGCCTTAAAAGGGGCAAAGCAAGCCGTTGTGCATTTATACAATTCAACGTCCGTTGCGCAACGTGAACAAGTGTTTAGAAAATCAAAAGAAGAAGTTATCGCTATTGCTGAATTTGGCGCAAAATTGTTAAATCAATATGCAAAAGAATATCCAGGTAACTTTAGATTTGAATATTCGCCAGAGAGCTTTACTGGAACAGAACTGGAATTTGCCTTGGAAATTTGTAACCGTGTGTTAGACATTTGGCAACCAACAGAAACAAATAAGGTAATCATCAATTTACCAGCAACGGTTTCTATGTCTATGCCGCACATTTATGCAGCGCAAATTGCTTATATGTCCAGCAACATGAAGTATCGTAAAAATGTGATTTTGTCGTTGCATCCACATAATGATCGTGGGTGTGCTGTGGCGGACTCTGAAATGGGCTTACTTGCAGGTGCTGACCGTATTGAAGGAACTTTATTTGGAAATGGTGAGAGAACTGGCAATGCTGATATCGTAACCATTGCAATGAATATGTTCGCCCATGGCGTCAACCCAGAACTTGATTTTTCGAATATGCCAGAAATTATTAGCGTTTATGAAAGAATGACACGTATGACCGTCGGCGCTCGTCAACCATATGCAGGAGAACTTGTCTTCGCGGCCTTCTCTGGATCTCACCAAGATGCAATCGCCAAAGGAATGAAATGGCGTGAAGAAAAAGCTTGCGACGACTGGACGGTTCCTTACTTGCCAATTGACCCAAAGGATGTTGGCCGGGAATACGATGGTGATGTGATTCGAATTAATAGCCAATCTGGTAAAGGGGGTATTGGTTACATCATGGAACAAAAATATGGCTTGGTGATGCCAGCGAAACTGCGTGAAGATTTTGGTTATGCGGTTAAGAATGTATCCGATCACAACCATAAGGAATTAATGCCGGATGAAATATATGAGATTTTCCAAAAAGATTATGTAAATATCGAAACGCCCATTAATGTTACCGATTACAATTTTGTGCGTAAAAACGGTATCTTTGAAGTTACAGCTAATTTTGTAGTAAATGGGGAAGAAAAAGTATTTATTGCTACGGGAAATGGTCGTCTCGATGCCATTAGCAGCGTATTACAAGATGAATTGGGCATCAAGTACACCAACTTGACCTATAGCGAACATGCGTTAGAACAAGGCTCCAAATCAAGAGCAGCTGCTTATATCAGTGTCACTGGCGAAGACGGCAAAGTCGTATGGGGTGCAGGAATCGACAATGATATCATCACCGCATCTGTGAATGCATTGATTAGTGCGGTCAATAAAAAGAAATAAAGGTAGATGAAGCGAATATGAAGCAAACCATGCTATTGCAAAAAATGATCGAATATTTTGCTGGTGATGCAAAACGTATCCAACATTTTATCAAAGTACATAGCTTTGCAAAGGTGATTGGACAGCTTGAAGAAATTGATGAAAAACAGCAGTTGATTTTAGAAACTGCCGCGATTGTACATGATATTGGGATCAAAAATAGTGAAATCAAATACAAGAGCAGTGCAGGAAAATACCAAGAGATTGAAGGTCCGGCTCCAGCAAAAGCAATGTTACTCAAATTAGGCTATGAAAATATAGTGATTGAGCGCGTTTGTTATCTCATTGCCCATCATCATACCTATGATCATATCGAAGGTAATGATTATCAAATTCTAGTTGAAGCAGATTTTTTGGTGAATCTTTACGAAGATGGGGTTTCAGAAAAGGCTGTTCAAACAGTGAAAAAGAATATTTTTAAAACTGCAAGTGGAACTAGGTTATTAACAACGATGTATGCATGAAAACTTGGAGAGTATTGCAAAATGAAAGAGTTGCAATACTCTCTATTGCTTTAATTGTATTCTTTACAGTATTACAAAACTTTTTTAGGAAATCCTATTGACATGTAACAGAAAAACAACTATAATCAAATTAATTTCATACGAGCTACAAAAGCTGTGAACGGGAAAAGTACATATGTACACTAGAGTTCAGCGAGTCGGTGACTGATATTGATCAGAGGTGAGATGACCGACCTTCAAGCGCATATCGAATGGTCCTGTGAGTGTCCTTTGAAAACAAAGTAATTTGTGAGTAGGTGGGAACGGTTGCCTCCGTTATTGGGCTAGGGTATCGGATATTGTTTATGATATTCCCGTACTTTATAGAGAGGATAATTTTATTATCTGAAATTAGGGTGGCAACACGAATGCATTTCGTCCCTTGGTGGGGTGAAGTGTTTTTTTATTTCTCACATGTATTTCAGAATAATAACGTTATTAAATTAGGGTGGTACAGCGAAAACCATTTCGCCCCTATATATCAATTGATCTTGGTATATAGGGGCGAAATGGTTTTTTTTATCTTATAAATGAAGATTGAGGAGGAAAATAGAATGTTAAAACAATATTTAAGCCAATTGACAGAAGGTAGAGATTTAAATAGCCAGCAGGCGGTTGCAGCGATGAATATCATCATGGAAGGGAACGCAACGGAGGCGCAGATTGGATCATTTTTGACGCTCTTAAAGATGAAAGGTGAAACCATTGAAGAAATTGCCGGTTTTGCCCAGACGTTACTTGCTCATGCAGATCGAGTAAAGCACAGTAAACCAGTAATTTGCCCATGCGGTACAGGTGGCGATACGAAGGGTACTTTTAATGTATCAACAGCGGTATCCTTTGTGCTTGCTGGCGGTGGAGTATCCGTTGCAAAACATGGCAATCGCAGTGTATCAAGCTCTTGCGGCAGTGCTGATGTCTTAACAGCACTTGGGGTAAATGTGGATCAACCAGCAGAAAAAGTAAGTAAGGAAATTGAAGAAATCGGTATCGGATTTTTATTTGCACCTGCGCTCAATAAAGCAATGCGTTTTGTTGCTAAACCGCGTAAGGAACTTGGGTTTAGAACGGTATTTAACATGCTTGGCCCGATTATCAATCCAGCGCATTTAGATTATCAATTGGTTGGTATCTATGATGCAAATTTAACGGAAAAAGTTGCGGAGTATTGAAAAATGTCGGCGTGAAACAAGCAATGGTCATTCATAGTGATGATGGGATGGATGAAATTTCAACGCATACAGAAACGAAGGTTTCTGAGCTTAGAGATGGTGTAGTGAAAACCTATAAAATCAATCCAGTCGATTATGGTTTT